>NZ_JBFBCE010000036.1:0-94177 GCF_040689595.1 Streptosporangium sp. NPDC051023
TGTGCGGGTTTGCGACCGCGCCGATCCCAGCGGGGGGGACCCGGGCCATGGGTGCCCTCCTTGTGTTCGCCCCGCCTGGGCGGGCGTTCACACGCCCGCCCCGCCGCGTTTCGCCGACCCGTCCCCGGCGTTTCTCCGGCCTGTCCCCCGGTGGGCGTCACTCGCGGACGCCACCGCCCCGTCGTGTTTCTCCGGCCCCTCCCCCTGTCGGGCGTCACCCCCGCGGACGCCACCGCCCCGCGTGGGCGCCGCGGGAGGCCCTCGGGGGCGTTGGCGTCCCCTCCGCGGTTACCGAGCTCCGTCCGCGGCCTGAGCGTCGCGGGCGGGTCAGGCGGCGCCGGGAGCGGCCCGCTGTTCCTCGGAGGGCGCAGCGGGCCGCTCCCGCCTGTGGAGCAGGCGCCGCGCGCCCAGGCGCGCGGCCTCGCGCCACGAGAGGCTCTGCGTACGGGGCCGCGGTCTGGCGGTACTCATCGTGCTGCGCAGCAGCGAGCCCGCCGCGCCGATCAGCACGAAGGACAGGCCGGTTATGGTGGCGAAGGAGAGCAGGTCGAAGGTGGCCGCGCCGATCAGCGGGACCACCAGGCAGGCGGCGAGGGTCAGTCCGAGGTCACGGGTTCCCGGGTCGGTGCTGAGGTAGCGGGCCTTGAGTCCCGAGTAGATGCCGCACAGGAACATCGCCACGACCGACCCGATGCCGAGCACACCGGTCTCGACCGCGGAAAGGAGGTACTGGTTGTCGAACACCTGGTGTTTCGGGGCGTACCAGGTGCCCGCCCCGCGTCCGAGCCACAGATGTTTGGCGACCTCGTACGCGGCGACCGCGTAGTCGTGGGTACGGTAGCGGACGCTGTCGTCGTTGCCCGCGTTCGCGAACAGGTTGTAGAAGGCGTTGATGAGGCCGGGAACCATGAGCCTCATGCCGAGCAGGAACCCGGCCGTGACGAGCAGCGCCTGGATCCGCCGCCGGGCGGGCCAGCCGAGGAAAAGCACGACGGAGACGCCCGCCAGGCTCAGCACCGCGGAACGGGAGACCGAGAACATCAGCCCCATCGCGATCAGGCCCGCGCACGCCCACCACCGCAGGGCCGGCTGGGCGCGCTCACGGGCCTTGAAACCGTAGTGGGCGGCCATCGGCAGCAGCATCGCGCAGATGACGCCGAACTCGATGGGATGGCCGGTCGTCGCGGCGACCCGACGAAACTCGGACCTCGCGATGATGGACGCGTCCTCCGAGGTGTACCGCAGACCCGGCAGCGCGAGGTAGCGGGTGAGGTCGAACTCGAACAGGAACTGGAAGGCCCCGATCAGCGCGATGGCCGCTCCGGTCACCACGACCGTCTTCAGCACGAAGTCGAGACGGTCGATGCCGCGGACCCCGTCGCACACCATCAGCGCGATCCCACCGTTCGCGACCAGCAGGATCAGCGCGTGGTCGGCGAGGTTGAGCTCATCCGACGGCAGGAAGCCGTAGGTGGCGTAACCGAACGTGGCGATCATCGCGGTCAGGAAGACGAACACCGCGGTGCGCACCGGAGTGCGTCCCTTGGCCATCCCCAGCGTGACGGTGAAGTGCGCGAACAGCCAGCAGAAGGTGGCCAGGAGGGCCATGAAGTTGGCCGGGGTGAGCGAGAGCGGGATCCCTCTGAAGACCAGCCGGGCCGGAATGATCATCAGGGCCACGAGGAAGAAGCAGGCCAGGGTCGCGCCGTCGGCGTGTCGGTTGAGCGGCTGGGCGAGGTCGCGCGCGGTGACGCGGGTCGTGGCCCTGGCGGGGCCCGTGGGCCCGGCTTTGGGGGCTTTGGGGGCGCCTGCGGGCTTGGCAGGCGGGACGGGAGGGGTCGCCACGGGTATCAGGGCCTCACAACCGGGCCGCCGACCGGTAGCCGGCCGTTGAGTTCCGACGCCTTCTGCGAGTGGTTCGCGGACGCCGACGTCTCAGCGGCCTTTCTCGCGGCGGCCTCGCGGCGCAGCCTGCGGTTGGTGACGAAGCTCTCGACCGTGAAGGCCATGAACAGGCTCGCCACGACGCCGACGCCGACGGCGGCCGCGACGGCGCGCAGCTTCCGGCCCCGCTGTGCCAGCGGGACGGTCGGCGGCACCGCCTCGTAGGCGCTGATGTAGGTCGCCTTCGGCGCCTTCACGGCCTCTTGGCGGTTGACCAGTTCGGCCTTCGTCCTGGCGATGACCCGCGTCACGATGTCCTTGGCGCCCTCAGGCGTCCCGCTCTCACCCTCGATGAACACGTAGGGGCCCGTGGCCAGCGACTCGATGTTGCTGCTGCCGTTGGTGACCTTGAAGGCGGTGTCCCCGCCCTCGACCGCACCCAGCTCGGTCGCCGTGTCCGGGCTGCCCATCACCGCGATGAGGATGGAGGCGGAGATGCTCAGTCCCCTGTCGAAGTTCAGCATCGGGTTGGTCAGGCCGTTGGGCACGCGGGGGTTGGACGGCAGGCTTCCGCCGGTGGTCGGCGTGGTCAGGATGAGGACCGCGGAGGAGGCGTAGGTCGTGGGGATCGTCGAGTAGATCCCGGCCGCCGCCGCGACCGCGAGGGTGAAGGTCGGCAGAACCACGTACCAGCGCCGGAACAGGACAAGGACCGTCCCCCAGAAGTCCATGCGTTCCTCCCCGAACCGAACCGCGGGCCACCTGACCAGAGCCCGTCATTGTCATCGCCCGCACCGGGGCAGGCCGTTACTGTCTCGTCAAGCTCGTCAAGCCGTACGGCCGGGCCCGGCCCCCGGCCGCCGCGGATGTCATTTCTCGTTCTCCTCCCGCCAGCCGGCGCGGGTGAACACGATGGTGTCCGCGCTCTGGTCGTGCCGGTCGAGCGGCTCGTCCTCATCGTCGACCACGACGATGATTCCGGTGGAGTCGTCTTGGAACGGTCCTTCACCGGATTCGGAAACGGCAGGGACCCTCGGGATGGCCACAGGGGGGTCGCCGTCGACGATCGCGCTCCCGTAGCCCGCGCCCGCGGCCTCCCAGGCCTGCTCGTCGCTCATCTCCCGCTCGTCGCGGGCCACCGCCTGCCCCTGGCCGGGGGGACGCCTGCGGCCTGCCCGTATCTGGGTCACGCCGTAGACGATGCTCAGGCCGCCGAAGAGCACGACGAACATCGTCGCGCCCGCGGCCGTGAGCTTGCCGGAGATCTTCGCCGTCGGCACGGACGAGGGGACCACGTCGACGACCGTGATGAAGGTCGAGCGCGGGGCCTTGAGCGCCTGCTGGCGGTTGGCGAGCTCCCTGCGGATGCGCTCCTTGGCGCGGAGCACCACGTCCTGTGCCGCCGGGGCGGACCTGCTCTGGACCTCGACATAGACGAACGGGCCGTTGGTGCTGATGCCCAGCAGCTCCGGGTTGGTCCGGCCGTCGTTGATCACGATCTGGGTCGGGCCGTCCGGGGTGACGCCCAGCTCCGCCGAGACCTCGGGAGTGTTCATGGACAGGATGAGGATGCCCGCGGTTACCCGAAGGCCGTCACTGAACTGCAGGAGCGGGTTGGTCAGCCCGAGTGGCCTGGTCGGGTCCGCTGAGAGCGTTCCACCGGTGGCCGGAGTCGTCAGCACCATCGACGCCGTGGACACGTAGTACGTCGGTATCAGGAAGAAGACCAGCGCGGCGGAGACGAGAGAGAGGGCCGCCAGGGGCGGACCGATGGCCTTACGTCTGGCGAGACCGAAAATGGTCTTCCAGAAGTCCATGTGTCTCCGCCCCCTATTCATACCGGGGCACAGCAAACCCCCGAGACAATACAGTTACCAATCGATGAGCGCGTGCTTCCCGTTACAGGGCCGGGCGGGGCGCCGAACACTCGGCATCCCCTCCGGGATGTTACGTCTGGCGACCATACAGCGATAGACCCGTTGATAGGCCAAAAGAGGGCAGATATCGGGGCGTGTGGCGGCCCGAGACGGGAGTTGATCGGATGGGGTCGTCCCATCAGGGCGTCCAGGAAAGCTCTCCCGAGGCTCCGGCGGAGACTTCCACAGGCTGCGGCAGGCTCGCAGGGCTGGACGGCATCCGGGGCGTGGCGGCCCTGTTCGTCATGCTGCACCACTGCTGGCTCATGGCCTTTCCCGGCTTCCCTGTCAGCACGGGCCCTGTCTGGCTCGGCTGGCTGCTCTACGGGCACTTCGCGGTCGTGGTGTTCATCGTACTGTCCGGCTTCTCGCTGGCGGTATCCCCGGCCCGCGCGGGATGGCGCCTGGGGAGCCTGCGAAGGTTCGCCAGACGGCGCGCCTGGCGCATCCTGCCCCCCTACTGGGCCGCCCTGGTCTTCAGCCTGGTGGTCGCCTGGACCCTGGCCGCCCAGCCGGGTGAGGGGGCGCCGACCGCCAAGTCGGTGCTCGTCTACGGCCTGCTGCTGCAGGACATCATCGGCTCGCCCAGCCCCAACGGGGCCTTCTGGTCCATCGCCGTCGAGGCCCAGCTCTATCTGGTCTTCCCGCTGATGCTGCTGGTCCTGCGCAGGGCCGGCGCGATCGTGATGCTCGGAGCCGTCACCGCGGTCGTCGCGGTGATCGGGCTGCTGGCGCCCAGCGTGCACGTGGTGAGCATGCTGCTGCGCCTGACGCCCCAGTTCGCCGTGCTGTTCGCCGTCGGAGTCGTCGCCGCGGGCGTCCTCACCGCGGGCGAGCGAGCCCAGCGGCTGCCCTGGCACTGGATGGCGCTGCTCGCCACCCTCCCGGTGCTCGCGATGATTCTCCTGCGCGGCTCTGAGTGGACGGTCGGGCACTTCTTCTGGGTCGACATCGCGCTCGGCCCCGCGGTCGGCCTGATGCTCGCCGGGGTCGCGACGGGCCGGGCGAAGGTCCTGGTCCGGCTGCTCGACCTGCGGCCGATCCGGAGCCTGGGGTCCTTCTCCTACACCCTCTAT
This sequence comes from Streptosporangium sp. NPDC051023, assembly GCF_040689595.1. Lineage (NCBI taxonomy): Bacteria > Bacillati > Actinomycetota > Actinomycetes > Streptosporangiales > Streptosporangiaceae > Streptosporangium > Streptosporangium sp. NPDC051023. The sequence goes on from NZ_JBFBCE010000036.1 coordinate 4,877, forward strand.
CTGATCCACGCCCCGATCGTCGTCACGATCTTCCTGCTGGTCGTCGCCCCGCGTGTGCCCGCCGGCCTGCCCGCCTTCTTTGCGGTCACGGCGCTGGCCGTGCCGGTGGCGCTGCTGGCGGCCCGGCTGTTCGCGGCGGTCTTCGAGCTCCCGTTCCAGCGCCACCGGAGCTGGCCCGCGCTGCGCGAGGCGGCACGGGCCAAGCTGTCCCGCTCGCGCCCCGCTGTGTGAGCCCCGCCGGAGTGGAACGCTCCCGCGCCGTGAGGACGGCGCGGGAGACGCCCTGGGTCAGCGACCGGCCGCGGTACGGCCCGGCATGAGCGCCCCCGTCGCCAGCCGTACGAGCTTGCGGCTGCGCCTGGACACGACGCGCCGCTGGCGGCGGGCGTACATCAGGTGCACGGCCGCGCGGGCACGGCGGCGCTGCTCCGGGGTGAGGTCGACCTCGTCCAGCCAGCGCAGGAGTTCCCGGCACTGGAGCGTCGTGGAGAAGTGCGCCTGCCAGCCGGGAACGCCGAGGCGCCGCCCGATCGTGCCGATGCTCTCGTGCTTCCAGTGACGGTGGGCGAGCACCTCGTTGACATGCCCCCACGGCCCGGCCAGCGCGAGCTTCCCGGCGAACACCTCGTCCTCGCGGAGCATGTTGCGCCGGGGGATGCCGACCACCGCCTCGCGGCGCATGAGGCCGTACAGGGGGTCGACCAGCAGGTGGCTCTCATTGAGCACGCGCAGCATCTCGGCGAACCGGTCGGCCGGGTCGTCGGAGCGCAGCCCGGGGTGCTCGTAGACCGCGGTCTGGGTCGTCCCGTCCGGGTCGGTGTAGGAAACCTGCGTGGTGACGAGGATGAGCCGCTCGTCCTCGGCGAACGCCTGGAGCGCGCGGGAGACGCATTCGGGCTCCAGCGCGTCGTCGTCGCCGATCCAGCGCAGGAAGGTGCCGCGCGCCGCCCTGCCCGCGTAGATGAAGTTGTTGAGCAGCCCGATGTTCTGCGGCTGCCGGTGATAGGCGATCCGGCTGTCGGCACGCGCCAGTTCCCTGCAGAGCTCCTCGGTGCCATCGGTCGAGGCGTTGTCGCAGATCACCAGCTCGAGGTTCTGGTGGTCCTGCGCCAGCACCGACCTGACCACGGCCTCCAGCCTCGCGGCGCCGTTGCGCACGGGAAGTCCGATAGACACTAACGTGTCGGAATGATCCATCCGTTTCCTTCTCGGGTCGGCCTCGGGTCAGCGTGAACGTGCGGGGATCAGGCCGGTCACCCGGCCGCCGAGCTGCCTGAGCACGGCCTGCGGCACGACGATCAGGACATAGACGAGCAACCCCGTACCACCGGCGACGGCCAGCTGCACGAAGGGGGTGGCGGTGACCACTCGGGCGAGCAGCAGTGTAACGATCGCGGAGACCACAGCGCCGAGAAGCGGGCGCGCCAGCGCGGAGACGATCGGGGCGAGGGTCACACCGGCCCTGTGCATCGCCAGCACCGCGAGCGGCAGGGCGACGACGAACGCGACCACCGCGTGCCCGATCGCCGCGCCGCGGATGCCGTCCAGGTGGGCGCCCACCAGCAGCGCGGGAATCAGCGCGACCGCCCAGCCGAGATTGAGCCACATGGTGGACTTGGTCGCGCCCATGGCCGCCAGGATGTCGACGACCAGGGCCGTCATCATCCGCACCACCATGAGGATCGACAGGAAGCTCAGCACCTGGGCGGCGGGCCCCCAGCGCTCGCCGTACAGGAAGGCGATCACGGCGGGCGCGAGGGTGCCGAGCAGCACGCCGACCGGCAGGACGATGGACAGCAGCAGCGGGACGGCCCGCTGCACGCCCAGCGAAACCGAGTCGCGGTCCTCCTCGGCCAGCCGGGAGAAGCTGGGCAGCGCCACGTAGCGCACCGCGGTGCCGACGAGCCCGGGAACCCAGCTGGAGATGTTGAAGGCCAGCAGGTAGTAGCCGAGCTCCTTGGCGCCGAGGGCGTCGCCGACGATGACGGAGTCGGCGTTCAGCAGCACCCCCTCGATGCCGAGGGTGACGCACAGCGGCAGCCCGAAGACCAGGAGCTTCTTGGCCATCGGACGGTCGAGGCCGAACCCGGTCCGCACGTTGGCGTACAGGACGACCAGCACCCCGGTGGCCACCGCGCCGAGGAGCTGGCCCCAGGCGAAGCTGTAGGCCCCCGCGCCGTTGGCCGCGAGCGTGATGGTGACCGGGGCGGTCACCAGGAAGCCGACCAGGTTGGCCTTGGTGAGCTTGTCCTGCTCGAAGCGGCGCAGCAGCGCCGCGCTGCGCACGGCGGTCATGCCGTAGACGAGGTTGACCGCGGTGAGGACCCGGATCACCCCGGTGGCCTCCTGGCTGCCGGACAGCTCGGCGAAGAAGGGGGCGATGACCCAGAAGAGCACGTACAGGGCGGTGCTCGACGTGATCGCCACGACCGTCGCCGTCGGCGCCATCTCCTCGAGCTTGCCTCGCCACTGCACGGTGGCCGCGATGATGCCCGCGTCGTTGATGTAGATGACGAACTGGCTCGCGGCCAGCGCGATGGCGTAGATGCCGAAGTCCTCCGGCACGAGCAGGCGGGCGAGGATCAGGCTCATGACGAAAGAGCCGGCCTTCATCACCAGGTTGCCCAGCACGCTCCAGCGCAGGCCACGACCGGCCTGACGGCCGATCTCCCCCATCTGTGAGACAGGGGTGCCCGGCTCGCCGGGGTCCTCGTCGACCGCCGTGGGCTGCGCGCCCTGTGTGTGTTCCATGTCTTACCTTTCACCGTTCGCCCGCCGAACCGCCATGGCCGCTCAGGGTCCCGATCGGGTCAGACGGGTTCCTCGACCCGCTCCAACCAGATCTCCCGCCAGAACGGGACGAACTCCCGCGGGCAGCTGACGTTGTACGCACCGGCGCAGACGATGCCCTCCAGCACGATGCAGGAGCTCTTCATCTCCAGCATTTCGCCGGTCCGCTCGTCGAGGCACCGGTCGACCCGCGAGAGGACTCGCGCGGTCTGCCCGCAGTAACGGGCCATCTCCTCCTCGAAGCCCAGGCCCCGGTTGAGCAGGTTCTGGTTGAGGGTCTTGACGATCTCCTCTTTGGACTTGACCCGGACGAGCTCTCCCGGCTTGAGGTCGAGTGTCTCGTTCGGCGTCGCGCCGACGAGCGCGCCCTTGACGAAGCCCCAGCGCAGACCGCCCTTGATCTGCAGCCAGCTCGGCAGCGTTCGCTTGCTGCGCTCCTGGAAGCGGTTGAACAGCCCGACGAAGAGCCCGCGGAGCGCGAAGAACACGCTCGCGTTGCCGGTCTTGACGTCCGTGACGTACTGCCGCATGTCCTTCAGCGGAAGGCAGGTCGGCGCCGCGCGCAGCAGCTCGGTCGCCTGGCAGGAGAAGCGCTCCCCGCCGTCGGGTCCCGGCTCCTTTTTGCTCGCCACCTCCAGGATGGGCAGGAGGCGGCGGCCCGCCGCGAGGCCGCCGGACGGCGTCTCGGGCGCCGGGGAGGCGCCGGGCTCGACCCGCTTGAGCCAGGCCTCCTTCCAGTACATCAGGCAGGCCGTCTGGCACCCGCCGTGCGCCGAACCGTCGCACCGCGCGCCGGTGAGATGTACGGCGCGCTCCATCCTGCGCATGCCGCTGCGGCTGATGGTGTCGCACAGCTTGTAGGCGACTTTGTGCACCGTGAGCCGCTTCCCGCAGAAAGCCAGCATCTCCGGCATGAAGGGCAACTCATCCAGCTCCCCCCTCTCGTCCAGCGTGGCCATGATCTCGGCCTCGCTCAGGACCTCAACCGTCTCCCCCACCCTGAGGTTCAGCACCTCGGGCCCTGTGACGGTTTGCAACCGCGTCATCTCCACTACTCCTTGAGGAGTCCTGCACCACGCAGGGCTTGTGCCGCTTCCGCCACGATGGCGAAGGGCAGGTCGGACTTTTCAGCGATGTCGAGCAGGGTGTGCTCTCCGTCGGAGAGATTCAGCACCCACAACATCGCCATCTGCGTCTGTTTGGTGTCGCTGCGGCCCCCCAGCGATCCGTACAGACCTCTCCGGCCGAGCTGCGGCTCGCCGTACGGACTGAGGTTGAGGTAACGGCGGTTGCCCTCGAGCACCCGCGTGACCTCCCAGAGGGTTTCCAGGGTGTCCGTCATCGCCTCGGGCGAGACGAAGTCCGGGTTGTCCGCTGAGGTGTGGTACTCCGGGTATCCGGCGTACGGCGTCCGGGTGAGGGAGCCGACGGGCAGGTTGAACCCGGGCGAGCAGAACTGCCGCTCGTCGTAGCCGTAGGGGGAGAAGTCCACGACCGTGTGGTCGCGCCCCGAGGCCCGCAGGACGTGTCGGACCGCCCTGTCGATCTCGGCGTCGCCCCGCCTGCTGCGCTTGTAGGTCAGCGCTCCGCTGTCACCGGCGCAGGCCAGTACGAGACCGTGCCTGACCCGCTCGACGCGCTCCCTGTTGCGCGCGAGCCAGGTGATCGCGCCGATGGTGCCCGGCGCGAACAGGAAGCGGTAGGTGTACCACGGGTTCGCCTCCGCCAGCCGCCGCGCCAGGCGGGTCGCGACCGCGATGCCCGCGAGGTTGTCGTTGGCCAGCGAGGGGTGGCACACGTGGCAGGAGATGAGGACCTCGTCGGTGCTCCGCCCCGGCACGACGTGCTCGCCGTACGTCAGGTGGCCCTCGGCCAGCGTCGAGTCGACCACGACCTCGTACGGCCCGTCGCCGAGCCCCGCCAGGGTGTTCTCGCGCAGGCAGAAGCCCCAGGTCTCGGCGTAGTAGCTGGTCCGGTAAGGGATCAGGTCCGGCTGCTCGGGCAGCGTGTGCAGGTGCCCGCGCAGCTCGTCGAGGGTCATGGTCGCCGCGACCGGGACGCTGTAGCCGACCACGTGAAGGTTGGACTCCGCGAAGTCGACCACCCGGGCGCCGGAGGCGTCCTTGATGTAGGCGTCGCGGATGTTCCACTCCCTGGGCACGGTCCAGTCGAGGACCTCGGTGCCCGTCGGCACCTCGCTGATCTCCAGCGGGACCGACTCGGAGACGATGTCCAGCGTGCCGCGCACCCCGTCGCCGGTGATGCTCCTGCAGAGCGGGTAGAGCCGCTCGACCAGGGCGTGCATCTCACGTCCCTCGGTCTCGCGGCTCTCCTGCCCGGGTGTTACCTCCGTTTGGGCGTCAGCCGTCACTGACGGCCGCCTCACGTGGTCGCAGCGTCTCGTCGACGGTTCCGTCGGCGCTCCTGGCCGCCAGGCGGGCGAGCCTGGTGAAGCTGTTCTTGAAGGCGTCCTCGGTCAGCCCGAACCGCTGGTAGGCCTCGACCAGCTCGTCCGCGCCCGCCTTGACGGTCCAGCGCGCCTGGTAGTCGGGAAGCGCGGCGCGGACGCGGGCGAAGTCGACCCGGTAGGAGCGCGGGTCGGCGCCCGCCTCACCGGTGATCACCAGTTTGGACCCGGGAACCGCCTCGGCGACCTCGGCGGCGATCTCCGCGACGGTCACGTTGTTCTGCTCGGTGCCGATGTTGAACGCCTTGGCGTGCACGGCCTCCCTCGGGGCGGCCAGCGCCAGGACGAAGGCGTCGGCGATGTCCTTCGCGTGGACCAGCGGGCGCCACGGGGTGCCGTCGGACAGCACCCGCACCTCGCCGGAGAGCAGCGCGTGCCCGACCAGGTTGTTCAGCACGATGTCGGCGCGCAGCCTGGGCGAGAACCCGAACGCGGTCGCGTTGCGCATGAAGACCGGGGTGAAGTCGTCGTCGGCCAGCTCGGCCAGGTCGTCCTCGACGCGGACCTTCGACTCGGCGTACGGGGTCACCGGGCGCAGCGGCGCGTCCTCCCCGACCAGCGCGTCACCGCCGGAGGCGCCGTAGACGGAGCAGGTGGAGGCGTACAGGAAGCGCCGCGCCCCCGCGTCGCGGGCCAGCCTGGCCAGGTGCACCGAGGCGTGGTGGTTGATGTCGTAGGTCAGCTCGGGCGCCAGCGAGCCGAGCGGGTCGTTGGACAGCGCGGCGAGGTGCACGACCGCGTCGACTCCCGCCAGCTCCGCGGCGGTGACGTCCCGCAGGTCGACCCGGTGGCCCGGGGGGTCGTCGGGGGAGGGACCCAGCAGACAGTCGGCGAACAGCCCGGAGTCCAGGCCGATCACCTCGTGGCCCGCTTCGGCGAGCGCCGGGGCCATCACACTTCCCAGGTATCCCTGGTGCCCGGTCAGCAGCACGCGCATCCGGTTCATCCTCCAGCCAGGTCGAGAGTCAGCTTGTTTGTGTGAAACGCCTCCGCGTAGCGCGAGTGGCACTCGATGCCGCGGATGCGGGCGAGCCCGAGGAACGCCTCGCGGTCGTACCAGGGACGTTGCCGTTGTGAGGGGTAGTGCTGTTGGAGCAGGGCCACCTTCGCCTCCGCCACCTCCGGCGTGAGCGGCTGGTAGGCCGAGGGGCGCCCGAGGTCGCCGTCCCACTTGACGATCTCGTAGCCGAGCACCTGGTGGTCGCGGAAGGCGGTCGGCACCAGCTTGGCCAGGCCCCGGTGGTCCTGGTGGGCGTCCCCGGGGTGCGGGGCGAACAGCAGGTCGGGGTCGGTCCTGGCGCGCAGGTCCTCGACCGCTGCCTTCGCCTCGTCCCAGTTCGCCGGCAGCCGTCCGTCGGGCATCTTGAGCACGGTGAGCCGCAGGTCGGCACCGGGGCAGAAGGCCGTCAGCGCCGCGTGCTCCTCCTCCTCCCGCTCCGTGCCGCCGCCGGAGAGCACCAGCGCGTCGACCCTGAGGCCGGGCCGCGCCGAGCAGAGGGTCAGCAGGCTGCCGCCCGCGCCGATGGCGATGTCGTCGCAGTGCGCGGCCAGCAGGGCGATCCGGTCGATCGCGGGAGGCTTGAGTCCGATCATGCGGTGCGCACCGCCGGTCCGCGTTCCCACAGCGCCCACGGCCGGTCGCCCCGCGAGTAGGCCTCGTCGAGGGCGATCCGCTCCTTGACGGTGTCGGTCGGCTTCCAGTAGCCCCGGTGGGGGTAGGCGAGCAGCCGCCCGCGCTTGGCCAGCTCGCCACAGCCGTCGGCGACGAGGTCACCGCCCGGCGGGATGTGGTCGAAGACCTCCTGGCGGAGCACGAAGTACCCGCCGTTGATCCACAGCGGCATGTCGCTGACCGGGGTGATCCCGCCGACCATCCCGCCCTCGCCCAGCTCGATGCAGTGGAAGGTCTCCGAGGGCGGGACGACCATCATCGAGGCGCCCGCGTCCGAGGCGGTGAAGCGGTCGATGATCTCCGGAAGCGGCGCGTCGGTGAGCACGTCGGCGTAGTTGGCCAGGAAGATCTCGTCGCCGCCGAGGTGGTCGCGGACCCGGCGCAGCCGCTCGCCGATCGGCGAGTCGATGCCGGTCTGCACGAACGAGATCGACCAGTCGGAGATGTCGGTCGACAGCAGCTCGACCTCACCGCCGCGCAGGACGAAGTCGTTGGAGGTGGTCTCCTGATAGTTGAGGAAGAAGTCCTTGATGTGGTGCGCTCCATAACCGAGGCACAGGATGAACTCGGTGTGCCCGAAGTGGGCGTAGTAGCGCATCACATGCCAGATCAGCGGCCGGGGGCCGACGAGCTGCATCGGCTTGGGCGCGTCGCCCGGGGTGCCGCTGCGCATCCGCGTTCCGTAACCGCCGCAGAAGAGGACGACCTTCACGGGTTCACCTCGACGATCTCCAGGTTCGGGATGGGGAAGACCAGCCGGCCCCCCCACTCGTGGACGTAGGACAACTGGCCGGTGAGCTCCTCGCGGAGGTTCCAGGGCAGGACCAGCACGTAGTCGGGCCGGTCCTCGGCGATCCGCTCCGGCGCCGCGATCGGGATCCGCGTGCCGGGGGTGAACCTGCCGTGCTTGTAGGGGTTGCGGTCGACCGTGTACTGGAGCAGGTCGGCGCGAATCCCGCAGTGGTTGAGCAGCGTGTTGCCCTTGCCAGGGGCGCCGTACCCCACCACGGTCTTGCCCTGCTCCGCGGCCTCGACGAGGAACTTCAGCAGGTCCCGCCGTACCTTGGCCACCCGCGCGGCGAACTCGGCGTACCCGGACAGCTCGTGCAGCCCGGCCGCCTTCTCCGCGGCGAGCACCTCGACGACCCGCTCGCCGGGCTCGCCCGCGACCTCCTGGGGACGCGCCCACAGCCGGATCGACCCGCCGTGCGTCGGCAGCAGCTCGACGTCGACCAGGGAGAGCCCGCCGGAGGCCAGGGCTCGCTGCGCCGAGGCGACCGTGTAGTACTGGAAGTGCTCGTGGTAGATCGTGTCGTACTGGTTGTGCTCCATCAGCGTCAGCAGGTGCTGGACCTCGATGGAGACCCAGCCGTCGTCCGCCACGAGCGCGCGCAGGCCCTTGGTGAACCCGATGACGTCGGGGATGTGGGCGTAGACGTTGTTGGCGACCACGAGGTCGGCGGGCCCGTGCTCCCCGCGCACCTCGGCGCCCGTCTCGGGGCCGAGGAAGGCGGTGAGGGTCGGCACGCCCTTGTCCCTGGCCGCCTGGCCGACGTTCTTCGACGGCTCGACACCCAGGCACCGGATGCCCCGGTCGACCACGTGCTTGAGCAGGTAGCCGTCGTTGCTGGCCACCTCGACCACGAACGAGTCCTCGCCGAGCCCGAGGCGGTCGACCGCCCCGGTCACGAACTCCCGCGCGTGCTCGACCCACGACGTGGAGTAGGAGGAGAAGTAGGCGTACTCGGTGAAGGTGTCCTCGGGGGTGATCAGCGGCGGAATCTGCGCCAGCCAGCACCCGGTGCACACCCTCAGGTGAAGCGGGTACGTCGCCTCCGGCTCGTCGAGCTGCTCCGCGGTCAGGAACCGCTCACAGGGCGGCGTCGCCCCGAGGTCGACGACGCTGGCAAGGCTCGTCGAACCGCACAGCCGGCACGTTGTCATCAATACGCTCCCTCGCCGCGAGACGCGGCTCGACCGGTATCTTTCATGATCATTTCATCGAGGGCGAACCCTAGGATTTCGCCCGATCGTCCTGGGTTGTTACAGCCGCCTGCTGTGTCATGCTTCGGCCCATGGAACCCCTCAGCATCGACGGAACCTGGTGCCACACCCCGCGCGTCCACGCCGACCAGCGCGGCGCGTTCCTGGAGAGTTATCGCGCCGCCGACCTGCAGGAATTCATCGGCCACCGGATGGACCTCGCCCAGGTCAACTGCTCGATCTCCCGGCGAGGCGTCCTGCGGGGCATCCACTTCGCGGACGTGCCGCCGGGTCAGGCGAAGTACGTCACGTGCGTCTCCGGCGCCGTCCTCGACGTGGTCGTGGACATCCGCGCGGGTTCGCCCACCTTCGGCCGCTGGGAGGCCGTACGGCTGGACGACGAGTCCCGCCGCGGCCTCTACGTCGCCGAGGGGATCGGCCACGCGTTCATGGCCCTCAGCGAGCAGGCGACCATCTTCTACCTGTGCTCCGAGCCGTACGCCCCGGGGCGCGAGCACGAGGTCAACCCCCTGGACCCGGCCATCGGGATCGAGTGGCCCACGGACCTGGAGCCGATCCTGTCGGACAAGGACGCCGCGGCGCCGACCCTCAAGGAGGCCCTCGACGCGGGCCTGCTGCCCGACTATGACACGTGCCTGGCCCACTACCGAGACCTCGCCGCACGCGTGCCCGGCCGCTGACAAGCATCGTCTAGACGAGCGCATTGGATTCCCGTAGCGCCTCTCGCCAGTCCCGCATCGGCGGCAGTCCCGCCCGGCTCCAGCGGTCGTGTCCCAGCACGCTGTAGGCCGGGCGCGGCGCCGGGCGGGTGAACTCCTTCGAGGAGACCGGCTTGATCCGTCCCGGGTCGGCGCCGACCAGGGTGAAGATCTCCCTGGCGAAGTCGTACCAGCTCCCCTGCCCCGAGTTGGTCGTGTGGTAGACCCCGGGCGCGGGCGCGGCCCGTGCGAGCTCCACGATCCAGGCCGCCAGATCACCCGTCCAGGTCGGCTGGCCGAGCTGGTCGTTGACGACGTCCAGGGTTGGCCTGGTCTTCTCCAAGCCTGCGATCGTGCGGACGAAGTTCTTGCCCGCCGCGCCGTACAGCCAGGCGGTCCGCACGACGTAGCCGGTGTGCGGCAGCACCTCAAGAACGGCGTGCTCGCCCGCGAGCTTGGTACGCCCGTAGGCGTTGATCGGCGAGGTCGGCGCGTCCTCGCGGTACGGTTCGAGCGCGGTCCCGTCAAAGACGTAGTCGGTCGAGGGCTGGACCATCAGCGCGCCGAGGCGCTCGCACGCCTCGGCCAGCACCCGCACGCCGTGCCCGTTGACGGCCAGCGCCTCGTTCTCCCGGGTCTCCGCGTCGTCGACCGCCGTCCACGCCGCGCAGTTCACCACGATGTCCGGCCTGTGCTCCGCGACCAGGTCCCGTACGGCCTGCCCGTCGCGGAGGTCGAGATCGCTCCTGCCGAACGCCGCGACCTGCTCCCCCTCGGCCCGCAGCAGGCCGAGCAGCTCGGTCGCGAGCATGCCGGAGGCACCGGTGATCAGCCACCGGCTCATCCGATCTCCTCCGCGACGATCTCCTCCGGGACGGTCTCCTCAGCGCCGTTCTTCGCCGCGCTGGTCCCCGCCGCGGCGGTCTTCCACCAGTCGGGGTTGTCGACGTACCAGCGGACCGTCGCGGCCAGGCCGCGCTCGAACGGGACCGAGGGGCGGTAGCCGAGGGCGCGCAGCCGGGAGTCGTCCAGGGAGTAGCGGCGGTCGTGTCCCTTGCGGTCCTCGACGTGCTCCACCATGTCCCAGCCCGCGTCACACGCCTCGAGCAGCAAGGTGGTCAGCTCGACGTTCGTCAGCTCCGCCGTACCGGCGATGTGGTAGACCTCGCCGGGCTCGCCCCGCTCCGCGACGAGCCGGATGCCCGCGCAGTGGTCGGCGACGTGGATCCAGTCCCTGACGTTGCCGCCGTCACCGTAGAGCGGGACCTTGCGCCCCTGGAGCAGGTTGGTGACGAAGAGGGGGATCACCTTCTCCGGATACTGGTAGGGCCCGTAGTTGTTGCCGCAGCGCGTGATGGAGACCGGCAGGCCGTGGGTGACCGCGTAGGCGCGGGCGATCATGTCCCCGCCCGCCTTCGACGCCGAGTACGGCGAGCGCGGGCGCAACGGCGCGTCCTCGGTCCACGAGCCGATGTCGACCGACCCGTAGACCTCGTCGGTTGAGACCTGGACCACCCTGGAGGTTCTCGCCTCCAGACAGGCCTGCATGAGGGTCTGCGTGCCGAGCACGTTGGTCCTGACGAACTCCCCCGCCCCTTCGATGGACCGGTCCACGTGGGACTCGGCGGCGAAGTTGACGACGACGTCGTGGCCCGGCACCACCTCGCTGAGAAGGCCCGCGTCGCAGACGTCGCCGAGCACGAAGTCGTGGGGGACCCCCCGCAGGTTCGCCGGGTTGCCAGCGTAGGTGAGTTTGTCGAGAACCGTCACAGCGATACCGTCCGCGCTGAGCGTGCGGACGTAGTGGGAGCCGATGAACCCGGCCCCACCGACGACCAAGACCTTCATGAGCTGATCTGCACCTTGCTGTGATCGCCCAGCACGAGACGGTGGGCTCTGGGGGTGTTGGGGGCGGGGGTGACCTCGACGTCGTGACCGATGAGCGAGGCCTCGATCCGCGAGACCCCGGAGATCGAGGCCCTGGGCAGCACGATCGAGTACTCGATCTCGCTGCCGTCGACCACGCAGTCAGCCGCGATGGAGGTGAAGGGACCGATGTAGCTGTCCACGATCCTGGCTCCCGCGCCGATGATCGCCGGGCCGACGATACGGGACCGCTCGACCACGCCGCCCGCCTCGACGACCACCCGGCCGATCAGCTCGCTGGCGTCGTCGACACGTCCTTCGAGACGGGTGTCCAGGGACTCCAGCACCAGCCGGTTGACCTCAAGCATGTCGGTGACGTTCCCGGTGTCCTTCCAGTAGCCGGAGATGACGGTCGACTCGACCTGGTGCCCCCGCTCGATCAGCCACTGGATCGCGTCGGTGATCTCCAGCTCGCCCCGCCACGACGGCTTGAGCTCGGCCACGGCCTCATGGATCACAGGGGTGAACAGGTAGACGCCGACGAGCGCGAGGTCGCTCTTCGGGGCGGAGGGCTTCTCCTCGAGGCCGACCACCCTTCCGCTCGCGTCCAGCTCGGCGACGCCGAACTGCCGGGGGTCGCCGACCTGGGTCAGCATGATCTGCGCGGTGGGCCGGTCCTGGAGGAACCGGCCCACGACGTCGCCGATGCCACCCACGATGAAGTTGTCGCCGAGATACATGACGAAGTCGTCCTCGCCAAGGTAGTCGCGGGCGATCAGCACCGCGTGGGCGAGCCCGAGCGGGGCCTGCTGCCGCAGGTAGGTGACCTGCAGGCCGAGTGAGGAGCCGTCGCCGACGGCTGCCTCGATCTCGGCCTGTGTGTCGCCGACGACGATCCCTATCTCGCGTATCCCGGCCGCCGCGATGGCCTCGAGCCCGTAGAAGAGCACGGGCTTGTTGGCCACCGGGACGAGCTGTTTGGCCGAGGTGTGGGTGATGGGCCGGAGCCGGGTGCCCGACCCGCCGGCGAGCACGAGAGCTTTCACTGCTAGTAGGCCCCTTCTCCGCCGGTTACGGCGCTCCAGGTCTTCCACAGAATCTGCAGGTCCAGAAAGAGCGACCAGTTTTCGACGTAGCGGAGATCCAACCGGACAGATTCCTCCCAGGTCAGGTCGGAACGTCCGCTGACCTGCCACAGACCGGTCATGCCCGGCTTGACGACCAGGCGGCGGCGCACGTCGGCGCCGTACTGCGCGACCTCATCGGGCAGCGGCGGACGCGGCCCCACGAGTGACATCTCCCCTCGGATCACGTTGAGCAGCTGCGGCAGCTCGTCAAGGGAGTAGCGACGAAGGAAGGCCCCCACGCGGGTGATCCTTGGATCGTTCCTCATCTTGAAAAGCACGCCGTCGAACTCGTTCTGCTGCTGGAGCTCGATCTTGAGCCGTTCCGCGTCGTTGACCATGGTGCGGAACTTCACGACGTTGAACTCCCTGCCGCCCCTGCCGACCCTGACCTGACGGAACAGTGCGGGCCCCGGGCTGGTCGCCCGGATCAGCAGGGTGATGACCAGCATCGGTACGGCCAGCATCAGCAGGGCGATGCTCGCGCCGACCCTGTCGAACAGGCTCTTCGCGAGCTGCTTGGCCCCGTCGAACTCGGGATGCTCCACATGGAGCAGGGGCATCCCCGCCACGGGCCGGATACTGATGCGCGGACCGGCCACGTCCATGAGCGCGGGCGCCACGAACAGGTCGGTGCGCGCGTCCTCGAGGCCCCAGGCGATCCGGCGCAGCGCGACGCCGTCCAGCTCGGGACAGGCCAGGATGGCCACGGCGTCGGCGTCGACCTTGGCGACCACCGCGGCGACGTCGCTGAACCCTCCGAGCACCGGGACGCCGTCGACGTCCATCGTCTCGGGACCGGAGGGCAGACACGCCGCGGCCACGGTCATGCCGTGGTGCGGCTGCCTGCGCAGCTGCATCACCAGGTCGAGCACGGACTCCCGGTGCCCGACGGCGACCACCTGGCGCATGTACTCGCCGAGGGCGCGCCGCTGGTGCAGCCGTTTGCGCATGCGGTATCGGAAAATGATGGTGAGCACGAGTGCCAGGGGGAGCATCGCCATCACGAAACTACGAGCGATCGTCGTCTGTGTGGCGTAAGCCCCGATCGCGACAGCGGCGGTCAAGCCGACCCCGCCGTCGAAAACCGCTCGGAACTCCTCCGTCCCCTCACCGTGCGCACGCTTACGATAGGCGCCCCCCACTGCCAGGAACAGGGGCCATGCCAGGGCGAGACCGAGCCCGAACAGTGCCTCCGTCCTGGGGATGAAGGCGCCGAACCAGAGTCGGACTCCCAAGACCGACTCGCACGCGACGACCGCGCACGCGAGATCTCCGGCCAACAGAATCCGCGCGTAGGACCGTGTCCAGATGCTAGGAGCGGTCCGTACCGAATCATCGAGGAGCGTTACAGCGGGCTCCTCTGTCCCCACTCTCATACCACCCCACCCAGATGCCCCATCGTTACCAGGTAACGGGACGCGCATCTCATTTCATTGGTTGACAGCTTTCCCGAATGCACCAGGCGCGTGGATACCCCTTGAAATCCTAGTGATCATCTTTCGGCAGGGGAATACTGCCCTACTGTCCACTACTGGCCGAACAGGTACAGAGGGAACATCTTGACGGAACGGTCCATACGTGTAGGTTTGCCGCTTTGCCCGGCCCGGACAGGCCGGGCTGTCGCCCGTCAGTCGTACTCGAGATCCGGCATCGGGGCAGGCGGCTCGGGGCTGCGCCAGACGACGACATAGCCGTCGCCGATGGCCTCAACCGCCTCACCGAGACGCTCGACATCGAAATCCGGCAGGTAGCGGAGCCGGGTGAGGAAGGTGGTGTCCGTCGCCGATTTGGGCACCACACAACCCTGACCGCCCCGATCGAGCAGGATGTACAGAATGTCGGAATCCGAGCTCGTGTCGCCCTCCACCCGCACCTCGACGACGTCCTCCCACGCGAGGGCGTCGACGCTACCGTCCGCGTAGTGACGGGTCACGCCTTCTTCGGTGACGTACACATAGGAGTCCGGCACTGAATTGCCGTGCATGGCCGCGATTGTGACGACTTCACGGCATCTGGTGCAAGAGAAGCGGGCAAGTCGGCACTCGATGCATCCCCGAGGTCACCCTCGGGCGATCGTCGGGCCTCACTCGCCCCAGCCGTGGTCGAGGTGCGCGGCGACGGCCCGTCTGGCCTCCTCGGCCGACCCGCCGCCGATCGCGTCGAGCAGGTCCCGGTGCTCGGTGACCAGGACCTCCCTGTCGGTGTAGACGGTGCGCAGCCGTACCAGGCCGAGACGGGTCTCGGCGGCCAGCGTGGCGTAGAGCCGCTCGAGGCGGGGGCTGCCGACCGCCACGATCAGCGCCTGGTGCAGCGCCATGTGCTCGGCGACCACGTCGGACCAGGGGGCGTCGCCGGGCAGCGCGGCCATCCTCGCCAACGCCGTGTCCGCCTCCTCGACCCGCCGGCCCGCGAGCGTGGTCGCCATCAGGTCCTCCAGAGGACGCCTGACGAACATCAGGTCCGCCAGGTCGGTCACGGTCACCTCCGCCACCTGCGCGCTGCGGTGGCGTTCGCGCCTGAGCAGCCCCTCGTGCACGAGTACGGCCAGCGCCTCCCTGACCGTCGGCCTCGCGACGCCGTACAGGGCGGACAACTCCTGCTCGGGGAGCGCGGTGCCCGGGGATATCTCGCCGGAGAGCACCCGTCCGCGCAGGGCGTCGGCGAGGGCGTTCACGGCGGAGACGGGACGGAGCGGGATGGTCACGCCGATGACCCTAACGCCGCGACGCGACGCTCAGGGAGGGCGACCACGACCAGGCTCGCGCCGAGCATCAGCAGCCCGCAGGCCGAGATGAGCGTGAGCCGCTCACCGAGCACGACGACGCCGAGCAGCGCGGCGACCGCGGGTTCGGCCAGGGCGAGGGTCGCCGCGGTCGCGACGGGGGTCGTGCGCAGGCCCCTGCCGTACAGGATGTAGGCCAGCGCGGTCGCGACGCAGCCGAGGTAGAGGGCGGTGAGCAGGCCACGCGGCTCGGCCAGCCAGGCGGTGCCCGTCCACAGCAGGACGGGGAACATCAGGACGGCGGCCCCGCCGAACATCGCGGCCATCACCGCGTCGGAGGGGGCCCCCGTGCCGATCACCCTGGCGGCCGTCACCGCGTAGAAGGCGTAGAGCAGGCCGCCGAGCAGCGCGAGCAGGACACCGTCGAGACGCACCTGGCCTCCCCCACCGGTCAGTACGGCGCAGCCCGCGACGGCGACCGCGGTCGCCCCCGCCCAGCGCCGGGTCGGCACCCGCCCGTCAAGCAGCCAGGACAGCAGGCCGGTGAAGACGGGACCGCTGCCGATGGCGACCACCGTGCCGACGGCCACGCCGGTCCTGCTGACCGCGGCGAAGAAGCAGAGCTGGTAGGCGGCCACGGCGACCGCGGCGAGCGGCAGCATGCTCCGGCGGGGCAGCAGGGGCAGGACCCGGCGCGCGGCGACCACGAGCACCAGGCCTCCGAGCACCAGGCGGGCGGCGGCGAGGGAGACCGGGTCGACCCCCGCGGCGAGCAGTCCCACGGTGCCCGCGGTCCCCCAGAGCACGGCGGCTCCGATGACGGCGAACTTCATGCCCACATTGTCTGACAACTAGACAATGTCTGTCCAATTCTTGCCGTTGATCACACGTCCCCCGTCGTTTTCCCTGATGTGCTCACGGGTAGCTTGGCCAGGTGACATATCGGGGAATCGCCGCACTCGTCTCGGCTGCGGCACTGTCGACCATGATGCTGCTGGCCGGATGCGCACCCGCCGAGCAGGCGGCACGGGCCAGGACCTCCTCCCCCACGGCGACCGCGGGACAAGGCGCTAAAGACCGGGTCTCACCGACCGGGCGCCCGGCCACGGCACGCCCCAAGCCGGAGGCGGCGGGCACGCTGCCGATCAAGGCGCTGTCCGCGCTTCCCCCTGAGGCGGGCGCCACCTGGCGGCTCATCGTGAGCGGCGGCCCCTTCCCCTACTCGCGCGACGGCGTGGTGTTCCAGAACAGGGAGCGCCGCCTGCCCGCCAGGGAGCGGGGGTACTACCACGAGTACACCGTCCCGACCCCGGGCAGCCGCGACCGGGGGGCACGGCGGCTGATCAGCGGCGGCGGGACCGAGGAGCTCTACTACACCGGTGACCACTACCGGTCGTTCGTCATCGTCGATGTGCGGAGGTGACCGGCGTGCCCAGGGGAACGTTCGAGGAGGGCTCACAGGCCCTGGAAACCCTGCATGCCCTGCGTGCCTCCGGGGGCGCGGGGGTGGCGCGTGCTCCCGAGATCACGGAGGTCTCGGAGACCGCGAGGATCACGAGGGTCACCGAGGTCCCCGAGGTCCCGGGAGTCACGGAGACGGTGGAGACGGCACGCGGCACGGCCTTCACGCACCGGATCGACGGCTCGGAGATCACCACCTCGGCGGAGGCGATGACGGCGATCGCCGAGGCGCTCTCCTTCCCCGACTACTTCGGGCACAACCTCGACGCCCTCTACGACTGCCTGACCGACCTGGCGTGGCTGCCCGCGGGAGAGCACCTGCTGATCTGGTCGCGGCCGTCGGTGCTGCGGGACGCAGACCCCGCGGCCTACGAGGCGATCCGGGCCGTGCTCGCCGACGCCGTCGCCGACGACACCCCCGGGGAGTCGTTCCTCTCGGTCCTGCTGCCGGACGGCTGAGCGGCATCCCCTCCGCCGGACGACCGGAGCGCGCCGTCGCCCTCCGGCGACCGAACCGCACCGTCACCGTCCGGCGACCGGGTCGCGCCGTTGCCGGGCGAGCGAGCCGCTCCCCCGACCGCGGACTGGCCCATCCTCCTGCCGACCGACCTGGCCGTCGCCACGCAGTGGGCGCAGAAGGCCCCATTCCTGCCCTCGTCACAGGTGCAGTACCAGCGCAGGTCTCCGTCGACGAGCTGGAACCGCACGCACGTGGCCGCGTCGTCCACCTCCGCGGTGATCAACAGCGGGCTGAACCGGACCAGCTGGACCGCACCCGCCTCCTCCAGCTCGCCGCCGCGAGCCAACGCCGTCTGTGACGCGAGTTTCGCCTCGAGTCCGATCAGTTGCGCGATGTCCACCTTGGATCGCCTCCCCCCTCGCCAATGTGGACGTGTTCCAGACGGTAGGGGTTCCCGTTATGACGAAACTCCACGTTCCACAAATAAGAGCACCCCATCTCCCCAGCCACCATTCATCTGTTATGGGTGCGATGACCGCTTTGTCCATGCCGTGAGCGAGATCCTCAACGGCATCGCACGGCGGCGGCACGGGCCCGGTCAGCACCGGCGAGCTGTCCTCGATCCGGTGACCCCTCCCTGGCCGCAGCGCCAGGGTTTCGCTGCTTTAACCATGGGTGTTCGGAGCGCACCACCATTGCGGATGTCAGTAAACTCGAAACAGGTGGCGATATTACTTTTTCGGGAAATTTCCTTTTTTCGCTAGGAAAAATGGGATTTCGGGTGTCCAGTGCCGACGACGATCGGCGCACGGCCGGATACGCGTCGTCGAATCGGCCGGGAGGCGGATCAGCGGGACCGACCAGGGGCAGGTCAGCCGGTGGCCGGGGACCAGGTCAGTCGGTGGCCAGGCGTGCGTGCCGCTCCACATCGTGCCGGACGCCCCCCTGGTTCAGCTTGGCCCGTTCGACGCCCTCGGACAGGAATCCCGCCCTCGTGGCCACCGTGCATGAGGCCTGATTGTTCAGCCGGTGCCCCAGTTCGAGACGGAACAGACCTCGTTCCCTGAACGCCCAGCTCGCCAGCTTCGTGACGGCGGCCACCGCGACTCCCCTGCCCCTGGCGTGCGACACCGTCCAGTAGGACACCCAGCCGGTGTCGTGCGAGTCGATGTTGCTCACCGCGACGTTCCCCACGACCTGGCCGCCGACCAGCACCGCGAACGCGTGCGCGTCGTCCCTGAAGCCCCACGTCCCCATCCACTCCAGCGCCGCCCTGTGAGTGTCGATCGGCCGCGCCGCCTGCTCCGCCATGTCCGGTGACTCGAACGCGGCGATCACGACCTCCACGTCACCGGGACTCCAGCCGCGCAGCTGCACCTCAATCATGCGGTGCAGGGTATTTCGCCACCGGTCCGGCCGGAAGCCCCGCGCCGTGCGAATGCCCCACGTCACGCGAAAGCCCCGCGCCATGTGAATGCTCCGCGCCGTGCCGTACGGCGAAACCCCTCAGCAGCCGCAGCGCCGCCTCGGAGGGCGAGCCGGGCTCCGCGCTGTACATCAGCATCCGCTGCCCAGAGCCGTCGGGCATTTGCATCATCTCGAAGGACAGCTCCATCGGCCCGACCAGCGGGTGGTGGAAGTGCTTCGTGCCGGAGGCGCAGTTGTGCACCGGATGGCGCGACCACAGGGCGGCGAACTCCGCGCTCTTCATCGTCAGCTCCCCGACCAGCTCGGCCAGCCTCCTGTCGTCGGAGTGACGACCCGCGAGCAGGCGCAGGGATGCGACCGACCGCTTCGCCTCCTCCTCCCACCTGGCGTACAGCTCCCGCGTGTGCGGATCCAGGAAGAGCATCCGTGACAGGTTGGGGCGGTCGGCGGGACGTTCGGGGCTTCCGGGATCGAGGTGTCCCGCGAGCAGCGCGTGGGCCGCGGGGTTCCAGACGAGCACGTCGCCGCGCCGGTCGAGGGCGACGGCGGGCACGCCCTCGACGGCGGCGACGAGCTGCCGGAGGCCGGGCCTGGCGTGCTCGGCGCGCGGCGCCTGGCGGCGGTCGCGGCTCCTCGGCCTGGCGAGGTCGCGCAGGTGGGCGTGCTCGTCCTCGTCAAGCCGCAGCGCGCGGGCGATCGCGTCGAGCACGCCCTCTGAGGCGTTCCCGCTCTGCCCCTGCTCGAGGCGTGTGTAGTAGGCCACGCTCACCCCGGCGAGCTGGGCCAGCTCCTCGCGGCGCAGGCCGGGGACGCGACGGCGAGCGCCGTAGCCGACCAGACCGACGTCCTCCGGCCGCAGCCGGGCACGCCGGGTGCGCAGGAAATCTCCCAGCTCCGCAGGTGTGTCCATGAGGACGAGTCTGCCCGACGGAGCGGGCGGCTGCCTGTCCCTGCCGGTGGTAGGAACCGCGAGCGTACGCGAGGCGGAGGGCTGGGCAGGTCTTGCCACCGGGCACAGGCTTCCTTCCGTACCCCCTCACCCCCTTCCGACGTTCCCGCCCAGACGGGCGTACTTCCTCTTGGACGTGCCGGTTCAGGACTCTCTGCCGCGCTCCGCCCAGGAAAGGACCTTCCGACATGACGACCCTCGACCACGTACGGCCCGCACCGGCCCCGGTGCGGATGACAGGACGGCAGCGGCTGCTCCTGGTGCTCCTGCTCGGCGCGCAGTTCACGCTGGCCGTCGACTTCTCCATCCTGGGCGTCGCCCTGCCCGTGATCGGCGGGGGTCTGGGGTTCTCCCTGGCGCACCTGCAGTGGATCGTCACCGCGTTCGCCCTGTCCGCCGCCGGGTTCACCCTGCTGTTCGGCCGTGTCGCCGACCTGTTCGGGCGCCGCCGCCTGTTCCTCGCGGGCATGGCGCTCCTGGGCCTTTCCTCGCTGGCCGGTGGCCTGGCCACCTCGCCCTCCGTGCTGCTCGCGGCCCGCGTGGCCCAGGGGCTCGCCACCGCGGCGGTCACCCCGGCGGGGCTGGCCCTGTTGACCACGTCCTTCCCCGAGGGACCGCTGCGGGCCAGGGCACTGGGGCTCAACGGCGCCCTGATGTCGGCCGGGTTCACCTCCGGCGCCATTCTCGGCGGCCTCCTGACCGACCTGCTGAGCTGGCGCTGGGCCTTCTTCGTCAACGTCCCGGTCGCGCTGGCCGTACTGGTCGCGGCCCCCTTCCTGATCGCGGAGTCGCGTCCGGCGCGGCGGGCCAGGCTGGACGCGCCCGGCGCCGTCACCGTGACCGTCGGCCTGCTCGCCCTGGTCTACGGCCTGACCGCCGCGGGAGAACGCGGCTGGACCTCCCCCGTGGCTCTCGGCTCACTGGCCCTCGGCGCGGTCATGCTCGTGGCGTTCTGGTTCGTCGAAACCCGCGCGGCGGCTCCCCTGGTGCCGGTGCGGATCCTCAGGCGCCCGACGGTCGTCTGGGGCAACCTGGCCGGGCTGATCGCCTTCCTCACCGAGACCTCGCTGGTGTTTCTCATGACCCTCTACCTGCAGAAGGTGCTGGGCTACTCCGCGCTGGCCACCGGCCTGGCCTTCGGGGTCCTTGGCGCGGGCACCGTCGTCGGCGGCGTCGCCGGTGCCCGCGTCGTCGGCCGTCTCGGCACCCGCGTCTCACTGGTGACGGGCTTCGCGATCCAGGCCACGGCCACCCTCGCCCTGGTCGCCCTCGGCGACGACCGCGGCTGGCTCCCCCTGCTCCTGGTCGCCACCTTCGTCGGCGGCGTCGGCAACATGGTCGCCATCGTCGCCTTCATGATCACGGCTACCGGGGGCCTGCCTGACGAGGAGCAGGGCCTGGCCACCGGCCTGGCGACCATGACACAGCAGGTCGGCATCACCATGGGCATCCCCGTCATGAGCGCCGTCGTCACCGCCAGGATGGCCGGTCAGGGCGTGACCGTCCTGGACGCGGTCGCGACCGCGACGGCCGCGAACGCCGCCGTCGTTTTGGCGGGCGCCGTACTCGCCGCCCTCCTCCTGCCCCGCGGGCGGGCGTGACCGGTCCTACCAGCACGGACATGGCGGCTCTGATCACGGGATCCAGATACGCCTCAGGATGCCGCCCAGCAGGCGCCGGTGAGGCCGTCGGTGCAGTCGGCGGGCGTCGAAGCCGGAAACACCTTCGTCATCGCCACGAACACCCTTCCCGCCGCGATCGCATCGTGCGCGAAGATTTTTCCTCCGGTTTCCGCCGCCCGGTCTGCCCGTTCGCCGCCTGAGGCGCACGAGAGATTCCAAGCGTCTCCAACCATTCGCCCCGCGCTCGGCCGCAGGACGCCCGCCCGCCGCCCCGGCCTCCGATGGTGTCGGGTAGGCGCACACGAGCGGAGGAAGGGGACTGACGCGTATGAGGATGAGGCGCACGGTCGCGGCCGCCCTGGTCTGTGGAGCGGTGATGACATCGCTCACCGGAACGGCGTGGGCGGACGACGCCCGCGGCGGGCACCGCCGTACCTTCGACCTCCAGGCCCACCGCGGCGGCCTCGGCCTGGTGGTTGAGAGCTCGCTCCTCGGTTTCGCCAACGCGCTGGAGATCGGGGTCAGCACCCTGGAGCTCGACGTCCAGATCACCGAGGACGGCGCGGCCGTCGTCACCCACGATCGGCGGATCAGCGACAGGAAGTGCCGCGACACCGCGCCCGCCTTCCCCGGCGACCCCGAGTTCCCCTACGTCGGCAAGTACGTCAACACCCTGACGCTGGCCCAGATCAGGACCATGGACTGCGGCTCGCTGACACTGCCGGAGTTCCCCGGTCAGCACCCGTCGCCCGGCGCGCCGATGGCCACGCTGCGCGAGGTCTTCGACCTCGTCAAGAGCTACCGGGCGAACGACGTCACGCTCAACGTCGAGACCAAGGTCGAGGCGGGAGCCCCACAGGAGACGGCGCCGCGTGAGCAGTTCGTCCAGGTCACGCTGGCGGAGATCAGGCGGGCGCGGATGTGGCGGCAGGTCACGATCCAGAGCTTCGACTGGGGTTCCCTGATGCGGGTGCGGCAGCTCGAGCCCCGGCTGCCGATCGTGGCGCTGACCAACAGGGATTTCCTGCAGACCGGACAACCCGGGGCCTCGCCCTGGCTCGGCGGGATCGACATCGACGACTTCGGCGGCGACCCGCTCAGGGCGATCGACTCCTTCGGCGCGGACGCGTTCTCACCGGTGCACGGCTTCCCTCAGGACGGCAAGGTGACCGACCCGGGCTACCAGCCGTACGTGACCAGGGAGATGACCGACCAGGCCCACGCCCTCGGCATCAAGGTGATCCCGTGGACCGTGGACGATGAGCCGACCATCGACAAGTTGATCGACGACGGCGTCGACGGCCTGATCACCGACTACCCCGACCGGCTGCGGCGGATCATGGGGGAACGGGGGTTCAGGCTGCCCAGGCAGTACCACGGGCGGCGCTGAGCTCCGCTCGGGCACCCACGATCCCAGGCGGCGCCGGGTGCCCCGACGCTCCTCGCGCCCGCCCCATACACGGCGATCGTCGTCCCGTCGTTCAACGGAGCACGGGGGACGGCGGTCGTCGCCACGGCGCGCACGCCGTCGCGAACGCCCCCTGCCCGCGCCCGCTCACCCCGCGCCCGATCGGTCCGATTCCGGGATGAGGCGCTCGACCGCGCGCTCGACCAGGTCACGCAGCTGCTCCTGGGTGAACACCTCGGGCAGCGTGAGCTGCTCCACGATCAGCCAGTTCATGGCCAGGTAGAGGAGCATGACCGCCGTGGCGTCGCCCGGCAGCCCAGAGCGCAGGTGGTAGTCGACGTTGGCGTCGATGTCCGCCCTGATCCTCGGGGTGAGCACGGCGCGCAGCCCGGGCCTGCGGGTCGCCTCGAGACGCAGTTCGAGCAGGGCGAGATAGCCGGTGCGGTAGGTGCTGATCCGGTCGACCAGCTCGTGCATGAGCTGGGTCACCCGTTCACGGTCGCGAGGACCCTCCAGGCTCCTGGCCAGGGTCGCGGCGTCCGGCTCCAAGCGCTCATAGATGCGCGCGCCCGCCTGGGTGAGCAGGTCGTCCCGGTTGGCGAAATAGTTGGACGCCGTACCGCCCGGCACCTCCGCCTGGGCGTCGACGGCGCGGAAGGTCAGGCCCCGCGCCCCTTCACGGGCCAGCACGTCGATGGCGGCGTCGAGCAGCGCGGCCCGCCTCGCCTGGTTCTGTCGCATCTCGGTTGACACCACTCCGATTGTAGTACTACGTTTCAGGCCACTACAAACAGAGTACTGCAAACGGAGTGACTTATGCGAAAGCTCGTCTACTACGTCGCCGTCAGCATCGACGGTTACATCGCGGGTCCCGGCGGCGAGTTCGACTTCTACCCCGAGTCGGACGACATGGCGGCATGGATGACCGCTGAGTATCCGGAGACCCTCCCGACCCACGTCCGCGCGCGGATCGGCCTCGACGCGCCGAACAGGAGCTTCGACACGGTGCTGATGGGCCGCGGCACCTATCAGCCCGCGCTCGACGTCGGCGTCACCAGCCCGTACGGGCACCTGAGGCAGTATGTCGTCTCGACCACGATCCCCGAGATCCCCGACCCCGAGGTCGAACTGGTCACCGGCGACCCCGCCGGGCTGGTGCGCGCGCTGAAGCAGGAGGACGGCGCGGACATCTGGCTGTGCGGAGGCGGGAAGCTCGCGGGCGCCCTGCTCCCGGAGATCGACGAGCTGATCGTCAAGAGCTACCCCGTGGTCGCGGGTTCCGGCGTCTCCGCCTTCACCGGAGCGTTCGGCCCCACGCTCTTCATCCCGGCCAGGACCCGCTCCTTCGGCAACGGCGCCACCGTCACCTGGTACCGCAGGGCGTAGCCCGGACAACGCGCGGCACGGCGCCCGTCACCGTTACGCCCGCCCGGGCGGCTCCGTGGATCCGGTCAAAGCGTCGCAGCCGCCCCTCCCGGGAAGGTCACGCACCCGCCTCGCGGATGGCGGCCACGCGGGCGAGGAAGACGGTCCGCTCGCGCTCGTTGCGGGTGAGCGCGGCGGCGCGCTCGAACTCCTCGCGCGCCTCGTCGAGGCGCCCCAGCTTCTCCAGCAGATCCCCCCGTACGGCGGGCAGCTGCGGATAGTCCCTGAGCGCGCGCTCCGCGACGAGCCCGTCCACGATCTCCAGGCCGCGTGCCGGGCTGTGGGCCATGCCGACCGCGACCGCGCGGTTCAGCTCCACGACGGGGGAAGGGGCGACGTGGGCCAGCACCCGGTAGAGGGCGGCCATCCGCTCCCAGTCGGTGTCCCCTGCGGACGGCGCGCGGGCGTGGCAGGCGGCGATCGCGGCCTGCAGGCCGTACGGACCGAGCGTGCCGAGGGCCTCGGCGCGTCCGAGCGCCTCCAGGCCGCGGCGGATGAGCAGCCGGTCCCACAGCCCTCGGTCCTGGTCGAGGAGGAGGACGGGCTCGCCTCCCGGGGCCGTCCTCGCGCCGATGCGGGAGGCCTGGATCTCCATCAGGGCGACGAGGCCGTGCACCTCGGGCTCCTCCGGCATGAGGGCCGCCGTGATCCGGCCGAGGCGCAGTGCCTCCTCGCAGAGCGACGGGCGCATCCAGTCACCGCCCGCGGTCGCCGAGTACCCCTCGTTGAAGATGAGATAGACCACCTCGAGGACGGACGAGAGCCGCTCGGCCAGCTCGGCCGGCCCGGGCATCTCGATCCGGATCTGTTTGTCGGCGAGAGTGCGCTTGGCCCGGAAGATCCGCTGACCGACAGTCGGCTCGGGCACGAGGAAGGCCCGCGCGATCTCCTCCGTGGTCAGGCCGCCGAGCAGGCGGAGGGTCAGCGCCAGGCGCCCTTCCGTGGACAGCACGGGGTGGCAGGCCGTGAAGAGCAGGCGCAGCACGTCGTCGCCGATGTGGTTGTCGAGGGCGTCGTCCAGCTCCGCCTCCGCCGACGCCTGGCGGATCTCCATGTCCCTGCCGACCTCTTCGAGCTTGCGCTCGTACCGGGTCCTGCGGCGCAGCAGGTCGATCGCCCGGTGCTTGGCGGTGAGCATGAGCCATGCGCCGGGATTGTCCGGCACCCCTGACGTCGGCCACTGCTCCAGCGCGGCGACCAGGGCGTCCTGTGCCAGCTCCTCCGCGAGGCCGACGTCGTGCACCATCCTGGCGAGCCCCGCGATCACCCGGGCGGACTCGATCCGCCAGACCGCCTCGACCACACGATGAGGATCGGCAACCATCATGACCACCGATCCAACCATCTCACCTCTTATGCGGGGGCGGCGAAGTCCTCGGGACCGAAGACGCGCAGGACGTCGGCCTCACCCTCCCAGCCCTCCCAGAGATCGCGGTGGAGCCTCAGGAAGCGGGAGGTCCATTCGACGGCCTCCTCCTTCGACCTGACCTGGTAGAGGGCATAGCTGATCAGCTCCTTCGTCTCGGCGAACGGACCGTCCGTGACGCTCAGCCTGCCGCCGGTGAGCTCGACCCGCGCCCCCTGGGCGCTCGGCGCCAGGCCCGCGGTGTCGAGCAGGGCACCCGCCCTGGTCGCCTCCTCCCCGAGCTTGGCGATGGCCTCCATCAGCTCGGCGGGCGGCGGGGTCGCGGGCTGGTCGGTGACCCTGAGGATGATCATGTATCGCATCGCGTTTCTCCCTCGATCTGGTTTCCTGAACGGTGTGCTCTGACGGGTCTAGACGTGCTCGGGCGTGACGTGCCGGTAGAGGTGGAGCGAGAGGGCCGAGAGCCAGGCCCAGACGATCACGACTCCGGTGACGAAGCCAAGGTTGGCCCAGGCGGCGCCCGCCCCGGTGGCGACGGCGACGAAGCCCGCGAGGAACAGCGTGCCGGTGAGCCGGGAGTAGACGGCCCATCCCGTACGGCCCGCGACCGCGAACCGGCGGCCGATGACGAAGCAGGCCGCGATCACGCAGAGAAAGCCGACGGCACCGCAGGCGAAGTGGAGCATCCCGTGCCAGGTGACCTCCCCCGGGCCCTGCGGCGTCCCTGCGGGAAAGCCCATCGCCGGGTCCGCCCTGAAGATCCCCGCCCCGACCAGGGACAGCCCGTACCCGCCGACGAGCCGGGGCGCCCAGGCCGCGCCGTACCCCGTGCCGAGTGCCCGGCGCAGGCCGGTCGCGCAGACGACGACCATCAGCCCGGCGAGCACGAAGTTGGCGATCTGGATCCAGCCGAGGCCTCCGTTGGCGAGCAGGCTCCACGCGTGGCGGGAGAGGTCGAACCCCTCCCGGGTCAGTGCCTGGGCGAGGGAGACCATGACGTACAGCGGTCCGGCGATGACGCCGTAGCCCAGGAGCGACCTGGTGACGCCGGTCCGCGGGTCACAGGTCGCCGGGTTCGCGATCCTCGTCATCTGCTGGGTCATGGCCTTCTCCTCGCGGGTCCGGGGCCGGTTCTCGGATTCCTCCCGGCCCTCTGACCACGCTTCGAACGGGACCACACCGATTCGACAGATCACCCCAATCTTTTTTCAAGATTTTTCAGGACGCGCGTCCTCCCAGCTCAGAGCGGGGTCACGGCGGACGCCGAGCCCGAAGGCCTGACCGGGTCCCGGACTCGGCGCCCGCCGGGCGCGCCGCGGGGCCGCACGGGTGGCTCGGCCGAGGCCGCGCAACCCGGCGGCCGGGGTCACCGCGGGGTCACTTCCAGAACCTGACCTCCGGGTAGCGGGGGGAGGACCGCTCCAGCAGGGGCTGGGGGCGTCCACGGAGGGCGCGGTCGAGGAAGGCGCCGACGTACTTTCGGGTGATCTCCACCGCACGGGTACCGGAGAACGTGCCCGCGGTACCGCTCAGTTGCTCGAGGAGCAGCTGGTGGTCGGTGAAGGAACCGTGGTTCGCGCCGTCGACGCTGAGCCAGCGCTTCCACCCGGTCATGTGCCGCCAGTCGCGCTCCCAGGTGGGGTCCTCCCCTCCCGGACGGCTATTCTCCGCGCCAAGCAGGAGGAACGGCCGGGAGAGCCCGCTGTCGGGGATCGGCATCCAGAAGGTGCCGTCCATGTTGACCCCCGCGTCGACCCGGGGATCGTTGAGCATGGTCCAGGTGGCGCTGTTGCCGCCGATGGAGTGACCCGCCATCGCGATCCTGGACGAGTCGATCAGGTCGGCGTGCTCCCAGGCCGGACGCGATCCGGTCAGCCGGTCGAGCACGAAGGAGACGTCCGTCGCCCTGATCCTGGTCGACTTCTCCCCGAAGCCGGGCTTGCCCTCGGACCCGCAGGGGACGCAGGTGGCGGTGTGCCCGTCGGGGAAGGTCGTACCGGCCACCTCATGGGTGTGGTCGATGCCCGCCACGACATAGCCCCTGCTCGCCAGGTCCTCGGCCAGGGCCGTCAGCGAGCTTCGGGGCAGCCCGAACCCCGACGACAGCACGACGAGGGGAAGACCGCGCCTGCGCCCGACCGGCGGAGCGTCGGCGACCGCGTTGGTCCGCGTCCTGCTCAGCAGGTCCGGAGGCAGGTCGCCAAGATCCTGCCCCTTCAGCAGCAGCGCCGATTCCTCAGGAGTCATGTACGGCGCCCGCCGCCCCTGGGACGTGCGTGACGGGTACCACAGCGAGACCATGAGCTCACGTGACGTCTCCTCGGCCACCCAGGGGTCCGGGCGGGAGCCGTCGACCAGGTGCAGGGGCGTCATGCCCACCGGATGCGGACCGGTCGGCCGGGGCAGGAACAGGTTCGGGATGGGCGGGGCAGGGGTCGGAGTCGGCGGAGCGGAGGCGTCGGCCGTGGCGGGGACGGCGAACGCGAGCAGCATGACAGCGGCGGCCAGAGCGCCGCGAAGGACGGATTTCTGCATACGAAGGATCCTGGTGACGTACGGCCACGAGCACATCGTCTGAAAGACGATCGGGAACTGCGACTTCCGTCACCGAGATGCGACGACAGTCGCAGCGGACAGCGGCGGGACGTCCTCCGCGGGAATGACGGCGACCCGGGTCTCAACAGCGGCAGGCACCCGGCCCGGCTCTCGACAGCGGCAGGCACCCGGCCCGGCTCTCGACAGCGGCAGGCGGCCGGCAGGGGTCTCAATGGCGGCACGGCCAATGGGTGAGGCCGCTGCCCACCCCCGCGGGCAGCGGTCTCACCCATGTCCCATCACGTCTCGGACGCGATCACGAAGGTCTCACCGGAGTCAGCCCTGGTCGTCCGCGGCCGCCTGGGACACGACGGCGCTGCTGCTCAGGAGGGTCCCGGCCTTGCCGCGGGAGGAGCTGGCGATCAGGTAGTCACGCGTCCCGAGATAGGCGAGGGAGTCCTTGTCGAAGACCCACTCGACGCGCTCCCCGTCACTGTCGAACGCCACGGCCATCCCCTTGCGGTCCATCGCATCCTCCGAGGAGGCGATCACATGCACGCCGGGAATGAGCGCCGTCGCCCGGTAGAACGCGGCACGGGTCGTCGGCGGCACGATCACCTCGCTCATCAGGCCCTGGACCAGACTGAACGCGCGCGCGGGACTCCGGTCGCCCTGCCGGGTGTAGATCCACTCCAGCAGCGCGGCGGGATCGGTCGGCAGCGCGGCCATCTGCTCATAGGTCAGGCCGTCCCCGGCCAAGGTCAGAGGTATGTCACGCCCGCTCTCCCGGATGAGCCCCTGCTCCGACGAGTCCTGGGGAATCCACGTCTGCCGTTTGTGCAGGGCGATCAGCTCAACGGGCCCGTCGAAGGTCCGCTGTTCCATCGGCCGTGTACTCGTCACCATGCTCTCGGTGTAGGTGTACTGGTCCGGGCGGATGGCGACGGCCGGTTCGCGCGCGGCGGCGTCGGCGATCCGCTCCAGCGTCGCGGCGACGTCATCGGTGGTCGCGTCCTGCACCTTGATGATCGGCGCCGGGACATACGCGATCTTCTCTATGGGGGTGCTGGGGTCGCTGCTCCCGCCAAGCACCTGGAAGGCCACGAGCAGCCCGAGCGTTCCCGCGGCCGCCGGAGCCAGTAGCGAGATCAGGCGGATCCGCGGCCGGGTGCGGGAGCGGCCGATCTCCCGCTCGAAGTGGCTCTTCAGCTGGCGGTGCCGCATCGGCGACAGTTCGGGATCGCCCGCCGGAAGCATGCGAGCGAGATCCTCGATCTCGGTGTCCATCAGTTTTCCCCCTGCATCGTCTTCTGCATCGTCGTCTTGGTGAGTTCACGCAGCCGGGTCCTCGCCCGCGACAGCCGGGAACGCACGGTGCCCACCGGAATCCCAAGCGCCTCGGCCGTGCCCGCGTAGTCCAGCCCCGCCCAGACACACAGCGTGATGATCTCCCTGTCGGTGCTGCTCAGCTGGGCCAGCGCCGTATGGGCGGCCTCGACCCGCTGGGCGTCCTCGAACCGGCCGACCAGTTCATCGGCGAAGTCGGGCACCGGGTCGCCGGGAGGTATCCGAGACAGCGCGGCTCTGTGCCGCCGGGTGGCGCGCGTCTTGTTGCGCAGCACGTTGGTTGCGATACCGAAAAGCCACGGGACCACGCTGTCCCCCTCCGGCTCCAGGCGTCCGCGCAACCGCCAGGCCTCCAGGAAGGTCAGGGAAACCACGTCTTCCGCCGCCGCCCAGTCCCCCGTGGTCCGGGCGGCATAACGGTAGATCGCCTGTGCGTGTTCGTCGAACAGCTCGCTGAAAGCGGCTGGGTCACCGGCTCGGAGCCGGGCACGCGTTTTTCGTTCCACACCCGCTACCTGTCCGCCGCCGCCGGCGGGTTCCTGTGATCTGCGTCACCGGTCACGAAGAGGCGAGGACACGGGAGCAGGCCAAGCTTCGTCGATGCGCGATCCCGGATCCGGCGATCCATGGAACCGCCGGTCAGAGGTCATGCAGGCCGCTGCCCATGGTAGGTCAGGACACCTGGGGCGCCCGAGCCGTCCAGGTGTTGCACGCCGCCGGTGACGTGGCGCGGAAACCTTTGTCGAGCCAGGCCGCGATGTTACGGCCCTTCCCGTGGTCGCGGACCTTGGAGTGCTCGTCACCGCTGTCGCGCGTGATGTCCAGCAGTTCCTCCCAGTCCGCTTCCGTACGGTCCAGGGAGTTCCAGACGCTGCCGGTGAAAACACCTCCCAGGCACTCGGCCTGCAGTTCGTTGCGGCGGATCTGCTCGTTCAGCTCGCTCTTGCCCTTGTACGGGTGGTACTCGAACGCACGGCCCATCCCGGTGATGTTCTGAATGTGGTGCCCGTATTCGTGGGCGGCCACCTGAAAGAGATAGAGATCCGAGGGATCGCTGAGCGTGTCGTCGTCCAGGATGACGAGGAAGCGCTGCTCAGCGTCGCAGTAGGTCCCCGCGGTCTCCTTCCCCCACGGCTGCCCGCAGAACCGTTTCGGCTTGGTGATGAATCCAATTTCGGCCTTGGTGAACGGCAGACCGGCCCGCTTGAAATAAGTGCCCCATGAGGCGTTGAGACAGTTCATCACCGAGGTCAGGTACCGCTTCGCGGAAGGGACGTCGTTCGGTTTGATGCGCCGCTCCGGGCACTCGCTCGGTTTGAGTTTGCCGCTGCGGTACAGCTTGTTCTGGGTCAGGACGGAGTCGTTGATGGGATGAAAGGCGGCGTTAGCCGTACCTGATAGTAAGAGTGAGAAAAGCGTGCAACCTACAAGAATAGGAGTGAAACGCATGATGGGCATCATAGAAGCCATACGGCCTTTGATGCCGACAATTTATCCGCAACGGCGCCGCGTAGACCCGTGGCCTCTGCCCTGAGAACGCCGCGCCGTGGAACGCGCCCTCGCGGCTCCGGGCGCCGACGACCACGGGGTGCTGCTTGATCAGGCGATCAAGCAGCACAAACGGTTCCGGGTGCCGACCACGACGACGTGGCAGGCCCACCGGCTCTTGTGTCTTCGCGATGGCCGTCGGGGCACCGCGTGATGACCATCGCGTCGCCGTACCGGCAGCGATCGTCCCCGCAGACGCCTCCCGGCGCCGTGTCAGTGGTCGTTCTGGCCGAGAGCGTCGTCCTGAGGGCCGGGGTCGTTTCCGTCGGTGCCGTTGGCGTCGTTGGTGCCGTTGGCGTCGTTGGTGCCGTTGGCGTCGTTGGTGCCGTTGGCGTCGGCGTTCCGGTCGGGGCCGCCGTCATTCGACGGAGGCGGCGCGGGCTGGCAGGCCTGGCCGCAGCCACCGAACCGTGCCATGTTCATCGGGGTGAACAACGTCGGGTCGACGTTCTTCAGCGCCGCGAGCATCGTGTCCTTCCAGATGGGCCCCGGGATGCTGGCACCGGCCACCACACCGTAATAGCGGCCGCCGATGGTGACGCCGGTCAGCTTGTGGTTCTGCGAGCCGCGCGGGTCACCGATGCTGACCGCGCCGGCCAGGTCCGGGGTGAATCCGGCGAACCAGGCGGTGGCGTAGCTGTCGGTGGTGCCGGTCTTGCCCGCCGCGTCACGGCTGATGCCGCCGACGGCCCGCATGGTGCCCTTGGTGAACACCCCGGACAGGACGTTGGCCGCCGCGTCGGCGACCTCGGGGTCGAGCGCCTGACGGCATTTGGGCTTGTAGGTGGTGGCCTTGCCGTCGCGGTCGGTGATCTGGGCGATCGCCGTCGGCGCGCAGTACTTGCCGCGGGCGGCGATCGCGGCGTAGGCGTTGGCCACGGTCACCGGGTCCATCTCGTTGATGCCGAGCGTGAACGTCTCGTACTCCTGGAGCTTGTTCCCGTCGGAGCGGTGGATGCCCAGCGACTTGGCGGTCTTGACCGTGTCGCAGAGCCCGACCTGCTGCTCCAGCGTCATGAAGAACGTGTTCACCGAACCCCACGTGCCCGTCTGTAGAGTCCGCCAGCCGGGAGAGCCCTCGTCGTTGGTGACGGTGTGGTTCGGGTCACCGATGTTCTCGTTCTTGCAGTTCTTGAACGTCGAGTAGCCCGGCGCGCGGTAACCCGCGCCGACGGTGAAACCGTCGTTGACCTTCATGCCCTTACTCAGGGCGGTGAGCAGGGTGAAGGTCTTGAAGGTGGACCCGGCCTGGAAGCCGATGCCGCCGCCGTGCGCGGCGTCCGCGATGAGGTTGTAGGCCATCTCGTGCTTGGCCGCATTCTGGCCGTACGGCCGACTGGCCGCCATGGCCCTGATCGCCCCGGTGCCCGGCTGGACCAGCGCCTCGGAGGCCACCGGGTTGTCGGAGGAGTGGACCCACTTGCTGATCGCCTTGTCCGCCGCCGCCTGCATGGCCGGGTCGATCGTGGTCCTGACCGTCAGGCCGCCGCGGTTGAGGAGCTTGAGACGATCCGCGGCCGTCTTCCCGAAGTCAGGATTTTTCAGGATGTCGTTGCGAACGTAGATGCAGAAGTACGGATACTTGCTGGACTCACAGCCGCCGGGCAGCTTCGTGCCCTTGTACCCAAGCCCGGTGGCCTTCGCCTTCGCCGCCTCATCCGGAGTGATCTTGCCCAGCTCGGCCATCCGGTCCAGCACGACGTTGCGCCGGTTCAGCAGCCGCTCACGCTGCTTCCTGCCCAGGTTGGGGTCGGTGGCGTTGGGGTTCTGTACGGCGCCCGCCAGCGTCGCCGCCTGCGGCAAGGTGAGCGCGTCCGCCGTGACGCCGAAGAATCGCTTGGCCGCCGCCTCGACACCGTAGGCGCCCGCGCCGAAGTAGGCGATGTTGAGATACTTGCCGAGGATCTCGTCCTTTGGGTACTTCTTCTCCACCGCCATCGCGTAGCGCAGCTCCTTGAGCTTGCGCGCGTAGCTGGCCTCCAGCGCCTTGTTCCGCTCGGCGTCGGTATCAGCGGAGTTGAGCAGCACCTGCTTGACGTACTGCTGGGTGATGCTGGAGCCGCCCTGGGCCACCCCGCCGGCCTGCAGGTTCCTGGCGAACGCCCGGATGGTGCCCTCGACGTCGATCGGACCGTGCTCGTAGAAGCGGTAGTCCTCGATCGAGACGATGGCCGTCTTCATGATCGGGGCGATCTGGTCGAGCCCGACGACCTCGCGGTACTGCTCGTAGAACCGCGCGATCTCGTTGCCCTTGACGTCTTGCACGACCGTGACCTCCGCCGGAGGCGGCTCGACCAGGTCCTCGGGTGCGAGGTTCACCTCGTTGGTCGCCGATATGAGACCGAAGCCCGCGCCTCCCACGGCCGGTAGCGCGAGCCCCGCGACCAGAGCGCCCGCTGCCACTCCCGTGGCAGCGAGAAGCGCGACCTTCGACACGACTCCCGACTGCGCCTCACCCCGTTTTGGCATAGGCCAAGACTATGGCGTCCCAAAGCACCCCTGTCGCACGACGCGTTCGTCTCGGTCAGCTCACCCTCTTCAACCACCGCGACCACGGAGGCGTCGACGGCACCATACGAGGACCTGTGACGCGACCCTCACTAGGGGTTTCCCCTGGCGCGGAAGGCCGCGGTCTTGACGCGGTTCTGGCATGCGGTACTGCAGAATCGGCGGGTGCCGTTGCGGGAAACGTCCACGTAAACCCGGTCACAGTGCGGCGCCGTACACACGCCGAGCCGGTCGTGGAACTCGCTCCCCAGCACGATCGCCAGCCCGGTGGCGCAGCTCGCCGCCCAGTCACCGGCCACGGCGCCACCGGGGCCGTGGAAGTGCAGATGCCACGGCTCTCCGTCGTGCCGTTGGAGCAGCGGCCGCGCGCGGGTCTCCTCGAGAAGCCTGTTGACCCGCAGAGCCGCCGCGTCGACGTCTCCTGTCGCGACGGCGTCGAAGACCGCACGCAGCCGCGCCGCGATCCCGGCGAACTCAGTGGCCTCGCTCTCGGTGACCTCCTGGTGGCCCGGATAGCCGGCCCGCAGACCCTCGGTGGCGGCGGCGGTGAGGTCGCGCGGCGGCGGGAAGGGGCGGCCTCGCCTCTCCCCGGGGGTCAGCTCGTTGACCAAGCCGACCGCCACTCGGACGATCATATCGGCGTGACTGTTGAAATCCACTTGACCAGTTACATCCTCACGCTCTAGCTTGTGACTATCAAAAGCTTAAACGACAGTCACAAGGAGGTCATCATGCTTACCCACGATGCCGCACTCACGTGGATCGCACGCTGGGACCGCCAGCAGGAGGGCTATCTGCCCGACCGCGAAGAGCGCTTCACCGCGTTGATCGACGCCGTCGAAGCGATGGGCCGCCCCGATCCGTTGATCATCGACCTCGGCTGCGGACCGGGCTCGTTGTCCGCCCGCCTTCTGGAGCGGCTCCCCGGGGCGACGGTGGTCTCGGCCGACGCGGACCCACTGCTGCTCGGCCTCGGCCAGGCCGCCTACCCTCACCTCACGTTCGTCTCCCTTGACCTGCGCACCCCCGGATGGACCGGCTCCCTGGGCCTGGACAGGCCCGCCGACGTCGCGGTGAGCACCACCGCGTTGCACTGGATCTCCGGACCGGATCTCCCGAAGATGTACGCGGAACTGGCGACCGTGCTGCGTCCAGGCGGGCTCCTCCTCAACGGAGACCACCTGGAGACCCACGACACCACCCCGGTCATCGCCCACCTCGAGCGCGCCGTGCAGAAGCGGGAGACCGAGCGCAGATTCGCCGGCCACCGCCCCGAGGACTGGCGGCAGTGGTGGGAAGCGGTCGCCGCCGACCCCGCCTTCGCCGAACTCCACACCGCACGCACCACCGCGGGCGCCGACCACCACGGCTCGGAGTCCCCCCTGCTCTCCACGCACGTCGACGCCCTCCTCGACGCCGGATTCACCGAGGTCGGCTGTCTGTGGCAGCGCGGCGACAACCGCCTCCTCTGCGCCGTCCGCGCCTGACCCGGGGATCAAGCCGTCCGCGCCTGACCCGGGAATCAAAGGGACGGCGCCACCACGCCCGCGGTAATCTCCTCCGCCTACTGTTCACCTTCGGAGGCGCAACCGGAGACCGGCGAACACCGTCTCCCTAGTGTGGACGGATATCGCATCCTCTTGCCCCTCATGCTGGCGGTCGGCATCAGCCTCGCGCCAGCCCCTTCGACCGCGGCCGATTCGGCGCCCGGCTGGCAGGTGAGCCTGCGCGGCGGGGCCGACTCGTCCGTCGGCGACCTCGCCGCCACCGGGACCGCCGACGCATGGGCCGCGGGCACGCGCAGAACCAGGACGCTCGATCCGAGGAACGGCTCGTACTTCACGGCTCCCCTGATCAGGCACTGGGACGGGAGCAGGTGGACGACGACCGCGAACCCCGCCGGTCCCCCGGGGTTCCCGCTCCGCGAGATCTCACTGATCGACGCCTCCTCCCCGGCCAACGTGTGGACCGCGGGAACGGCCGTCGCCCAGGGAACGGGTGACGTCTCAGCCGCCACCCGGTCGGTGCTGTCGCGCTGGGACGGCACCCGGTGGCGGCTCATGGGCTCTGGCCGTACCACGATCGCCGACCTCGACGTTCTCGACGCGACGCACACCTGGATCCTGGGCCGTGACGACCGAACCGGAAGAGGGTTCTTCAAGCGCTTCGAGAGCGGCCGCTGGACGAGCCTGCCCGCCCCGGCCTCTCTGAAGGGGATCAGCGTACGGTCGCCGGGCGACATCTGGGGCTTCGGGCCCTCGTCGGTCATGCGCTGGAACGGCCGGGCCTGGAGCAGGGTACGACTGCCCGAGATAGCCGTGCCCGCCGCCCCCGCCCCGGCGTACGGGCCCGTGAAGCTCCGACTCGACGCGCTGGTCACCTCGGGGGCGAAGGACGTCTGGGTCGCCGCGGGGTTCCAGCAGGGCGACTGGTCCCAGCCGGGAGCCGTCCTGCTGCACTGGGACGGCGCGAAATGGCATCAGATTCACCTGCCCGGCGACGTCCTCAGAGACCTCTCCTCCGACGGCCGGGGCGGCGTGCTCGCGGCTTCGTACCGGCAGTCGATCACCGCGACGCCTGACGGGCAGGACCCCTACGCCTACACCACCCTGTCCGTCGACTCCCTGCGCTACACCGGCGGGAAGCTGACCCGCCAGACCGTCACCCCCGCCTCGAGCGGCTTCGAGTGGTCGGACATCGTCGCCATTCCGGGTACCGGCTCGGCGCTGGCCGCGGGCTTCAACTGGCGAGTTCCCCAGGGCCATGTCGTCTTCCGCTACGGCGGCTAGCGCGTCATTCAGGCCAGGCGGCACGGCGTCCCCGCGGGAATCGCCACCATGATGACCGTCGTGCCGATGCTCGTCCAGAGCGTGGCCTCCGGCTGGATCGAGGCACGCCCCTGCCCCGGCCTGACCACAGTCACCGGGGGGAGCCGAAGGTGTTGATCTGCACCCCCTGGCCCTGCACCGCCTGCTGGGCCTGGCCGAACGCCTGGGCGTTGACCTGCACCGCGCCGGAGGCGGCCACGGGCACCTTCTGGCCGAGAAAGTCCAGCGCTGCCCGCAGCTGCGCCTCCCGCTCCGGTTCCTCCTCCAGAAGATCAGCGAACCGGGTCCGCCACGCCGCCTCCTGCGCGGCCCTGACCTGCTCCACCTGATCGGCGGTGGCCGAGGTCACCTCTTGGCGACTGCGCTCCAGCCGGATCTCCTGCCGGGCCTCCTGCTCGGAGTCCCCTCGGCCCAGCAGCTTGCCAAAACGCGTCTTCACCTCGGTCCACGCGTCGGTGGTCATCGCCGTCACCAGGCCCGTGCCTGCGGCACCCGCCAGTGCCGTCAACGCCTCGTTCAGCATCCGCCCTCGTCTCTCTGTTTCCGCTGCCCCGACATTTCCGGCCGTTACCTTTCGATTACCTCACCGAACATCGAAACGAGGCGAGCTTCCAGCAAAAAACACCAACCGAACATTATTCTTTTCTATTTCAGTGGGGAATCGCCCTGGCCGCAGAGGCCGTCACGGCGCGGAAACGAGTCCACGAGACGTGCGAGACGGTGTAGCGACTCGCTGCCACATGGCGGGCAGTCGGCGCATGCGTGACGTGGCCGCGACTGGCCGGAGAGCCGTAGCACGGTCGACGACCCACCCGACGACGCACGGCGGGACACCGAAGGCGGCCCGCCTCCACCCCTATGAACTCTGTAATGAAACGCCTCGCCGAAAATGACTCCACCCCAAGATCGGCATCGGGCGTGCCGAATGACCCTGAGCCAGGACTGCACCATCTCCGCAGGTCTACGTCTCACCGGAGGTCAGACTCACAGGACAGGCGACGCTCGTGCCGCCAACGCCGCGGCAGCCGTTCCCGCCTCAGAGACATAGCCGGCGACAGCGCTTTTGCATCCGGTCGAAAAGCTCCCACATCATTGGCCACTTCGGCGCGAACTCGTGACTGGAAGGTCGCCGGGGGATGTTGGGCCGTGTCGAGCGCTCGTTGGCGGTTGTTCGACACTGGCGTGGTCACTGCCGGGTGACCGCACCCCCGTTCGCGAGCGGCGAGCGGACCGTGGCCGAATGCGAACAAACGATTCCAGGTGTCGCAATAATTTATTTCGGATATTTTCGGGGCTGCAATAGCCGGCAATCATGGTCGACTCCCAACACTTTTCCACTCCCTCCATCCGTTCCGATCCCCCAGTGGCGATGAAGCAGTTTGGCCATCGACAAGGACAAAGAAACGCCCATTTATGATCACTTACATGTCAAGTGTTGCTAATTGACGTTAGCATTAACAAGATCTCATGATCTTGCTTATGCATCGATCTTCAATCCGATGGCGACTGACGCAGATAATCGCTGCGTTAGGCATAGCCGCAGGAGTCATTGCGGGATTTCCCGCGTCCGCCAGCGCCGTCCACTATCTTCTCGGTTCCGATGCCGTAGGCAGCGGACCCGAGATCGACTGGGTGGACAACACCAAGTATGACACCGCCCGATCGTACGCGCAGAACCTCTGGGTTCCGCTGAACTGTGTCAACATCACCCCTGACACACTGTTCACGATCGCCGATCTGTACTGGGAGGATTACTCGGCCAACGACGGCTACCTTGCGTATTATGACCTGGGTGATTCGATTTACATGAATGAGTTGGGTCTTGACGCCAGCTCGGTGACAAGGCAAAAGAACGTCGCGGCCCATGAGTTCGGTCATGCTCTCGGGCTCGGCCACAGCGTCAGCGGGCAACTTATGTGGTCGAACGTTCAGAGCTACACCTCTCTCAAGGGCATCGACTCACAGGACAGTTACGACTACAAACACCTGTGGTGCGGAGGGCCGTTAAGATGAAGATCCAGACATCTGTGATTACCTCTGCCCTTCTGGGTTGTGCGGTTAGAAGTCTGTCGATGGCTCCTATCACCGGCAGCGTCGCCAGCACTCCCGAGTTCAGCGTCGCCCGAGGACACGCCGCCCTCGCCTTCGATGCCACCGATGACAGAAAGGTGGCCGGCTGGGCCGACGACGTATTCATCGGAAAGGTGGTCGCCAAGCAGGAGCAAACTACGGCTCCGCGGACGAAGTTCCCTCTGACACTGTGGTCCGTCGAGGTCGTCGAGAACTTCAAGGGCGACCTCTCCGGAACCGTCACGGTCAGTCAATACGGTGGCTATGACGCCAAGACCAACACTCTCCGACTCATGGAGGAAGACACTCTCCTGGAGCCCGGACAGCAATACGTTTTTGCCACTAACGCCAACAAAGAGAAGGGCTGACATCACCTGCTGTCGCAGTACGGTGACGTAAAGATTCCGGAAGGCGCCCTTGCGCGCTCCGATGACATTCGCAACCGGTGGAAGGACGCCGTCGCGAAGCAACTATCACGCGACGAGGTTCCGAAGAACGGCTAATGACCTGACGCGATTCGGTCTGTGAAACATTTGGGTGCGACCTCCGGTCACTGACCACAGAGGTCGTGCCCAGATTTTTGCATTCAATTCTCCGCCGTAGGGCTCACGCCCGGCTTCATTACACGACGCCACGCCTGTCACCAGCGAAAACTCGCGCACCATCCCCCTGGACGTGAACGGCGGCTCGGTGATCTCATGGCGGCACAGGCCTACGCCGAGGAGGCACTCAAGTCCGCCGGCACCTGCCATCTGCGCGGCCAGACACACCGGCTCGCCCCCCTCGCCCTCGCCCTTGTCCTGGCCGAGCGTCGCGAACTGGATCAGGCCGTCACCACCGCCGAGACCATGTTGGAGCACGCGCAGGGCATGGAGTCCGAGCGCATCGCCGAGCGGGTCGCCACGGTGGCCGACGCGCTGCGGCCCTACGACGCCCGTGCGGTCCGAGGGTTTCTGAGGCAGGTACGCCAGCAGGCACGTGTGCCCTTGTAGCGTGGGGCCGAGATCAGGCAACCACACTGGGAGTACGCCGCATGCGCTGGCAGGTCAACTCCGAAGAGCCTCTCTACACCGACCCGTGGCTCGACGTCCGGGTGGCGGATGTGGAACTGCCCGACGGCAGGCATCTGGATCACCGGCTGATTCGCACCGCGCCCGGAGCCGGAGCCGTGGTCACCGATGAGCGGCGCCGGGTGCTGCTGATCTGGCGGCATCGCTTCATCACCGACTCCTGGGGATGGGAGATTCCCATCGGGAAGATCGAGGATGGGGAGGAGTCGGCGGCCGCCGCGGCGCGCGAGGTCGAGGAGGAGACCGGCTGGCGACCAGGGCCACTGCGCCCGCTGGTGAAGGTCCAGCCGACCAACGGCATCTCCGACTCCGTCCACCACGTCTTCCACGCCGACAGCGCCACCTACATCGGCCCGCCCACCGAGGATTGGGAGGCCGAGCGCGTCGAGTGGGTACCGCTGGGCGACATCCCCCGACTGGTCGGCAAGGGCGACATCGTGAGCGGCACCAGCATGGCCGCGCTGCTGTATGCCCTCACCGAGCTATAGGAACCGGCTGTAGTCCGGATAACAGGACGGCTCGCGCCCAGGAGTTGAGCGCGAGCCGTACAACGGAGTGCTGTGAAGTTACTCTTCGGTCGGAACCAGGCCCGTCTGGCAGGCGCCCCATCCCGACGGGTCACCTAGCTTGACGTTGGTGCCGCCGACGCCGCAGTAGCCGATAGCGCAGCGACGCCTTCGGTGCCTCGCTCAGAGCCGCACAGGCAGCAGGGCGTACGGGTTCACAGGTGCCGGTCACCGGCCGCGCAGATACCGCCAGCCCAGCACCCCGTACCAGAGCATGATCGGCAGATGGAGGACGTACCCGAGCTGTTCCAGCGCCGCCGTCGGCCCACCGGTTCCGGTCGTCCACGGAAGCGCGACCGCGGCCAGGCCGGAGATCGCGGCGACCGCCCCGGCGATGCGGAGCCCGGCGGGCATCGGGATACCGGCTGCCGCGGCGGCGGTGGCGGCGACCCACAGCAGCCCGGCCAGGTTAACCGCCCACTTGGCGGTGAGCAGCACCGCCCAAGCCACGGAGGCGGCCGCCGGGGCGGCGGGGTCGGCGGCCAACTGGGTCAGCGCCAGGTTCCCGGCGTCATGAAGAAGGCCCGCCAGCCCGGCGGCGGCCAGCAGTCCGCCGGACAGCGTCACCAGGTGCGGTCTGGGTGCCTCGGCGGAGCCGGCGGACATCACGAGCCCGACCGCGGTCAGTGCCAGCCAGCCCAGCACGTCGAGGGCCAGCTCGGTCAGGTGCAGCTCGAACTGCTCGCCTACCGCGGCCAGCGCGGCGGCGGGGTCGGCTGAATTCAGGGTCAACCCCGATGGCACCACGATGGCCGCACCGGTAATCATGGCCAGCAACGAGGTCAGCAACAGGACACCGGCAAGTCGGGGCCGAGGATTCGAATCGGTCATGGACGGTGACGGTAGGACCTTGCCGCAGCGACAAGGTCAACATGTCGGGGAGAAGAGGCCACCGTGTGGCGGATCGGGCAACTGGCGCGCATGGTCGGCGTATCCGAACGCACCCTCCGCCATTACGACAAGATCGGACTGCTGACTCCCGCCGCGGTGAACCACACCACCGGTTACCGCTGGTACGGCGTGGCCGAACTGTCACGGTTGGAACGCATCCGCGGATTGCAGCGCCTCGGCCTGCCGCTACGCCAGATCGCCGATCTGCTGGACGCTCCCGAGGAACACCTGCGACAGGCCCTGGCCGAGATCGTGACGGACATCAAGCGTGACATCGCCGCTCTGGCCGCCACCGCGGCCCACGCCGAGGACCACCTCGCCACGCCGATGTCGATCCTGCCCCAGCAGACCACGATGGGCCCGCGCCGCCTGCGCGTCCGCCGTTTGCACCTCGATCATCCGTCCGAGCTGGCCGCCGTGTGCCCGGCACCGCCGGCGACCCTGCTGACCTGGCTGCGCGGGCAGCCGACCGGCGGATTCACCGCGGCGGTGACCACCGATCGCGTCGGCGAGCGGCTCACCCTGCCCGCTCGCGCCGTCGTGCGAGCCGTCGTTCCGCCCTCCACGGATGTGGTCCGCGCCGGGCGGGAGTTGTTCGGTTGGTTGCACCGCCATCGCCTGGCCGTCACCGGCCCCACCGTGGAAGAACACCTCGTCGACGCCGACGGAGCCGACGCCGTCGTCCTTGAAGTATCCGTACACCCCCAACGACACACCCCCTTGGCCTGATCGCTCCTCACACGCCTCCCACCCCCTGACCGCGTCGCCGGCACCGAACCGGATGTCCCATTCGTCATCCGAAGGCGGGACCGTGACTCGGTCACCGCGCTTTGGGCTCACGCTGAAACCTCTACCGGCCCATAGTCGCCGCTCGTGGCCTTGCGGGCCTGGGCGTAGTGGGCGGGGTCGGCCTTGATCCGAGCGGTCGCCCGCCAGCCCGCGATGACTTCCTGTGTGG
The DNA here is from genome assembly GCF_040689595.1 of Streptosporangium sp. NPDC051023. Taxonomy (NCBI): domain Bacteria; kingdom Bacillati; phylum Actinomycetota; class Actinomycetes; order Streptosporangiales; family Streptosporangiaceae; genus Streptosporangium; species Streptosporangium sp. NPDC051023. The sequence goes on from NZ_JBFBCE010000036.1 coordinate 46,663, forward strand.
TGAGGTCGACATCCAGTTCCGCGGCGTCAGAGAGCGCCTCTACCAGTTCGAGGGTGAAGGCGCGCAGTTCGTCAGAGGTGAGGTGGCGCACCCAGGGGAAGACCTCGGGCATGGCGATGACCAGCGCGCGGGCGGTCGGATCGTGCTTGATGAGGGCAAGGAACAGCCGGGATGCCGTAGCCAGTGTCTGCCCGCGCTGATCCTCACGATCAGCGGCGGTCAGGTAGAAGTCCGGGGCATCACGGTGAGTGACGCGTACTCGTCCGAGGCGTGCGGCGCGTTCGGCGACGGCTCGGGGGTTTCTCGACAGGTCCGAGAAGGTGACGGCGTCGGCGTTGCTGGTACTCACGCTGCCATCGTAAGTCAGAACACATTCTGAAGTTGGCGAACCGGGGAAGGAGCGTCACACGATCACCTGTCTGCAAGCGGGCCAAACCGAGCTGCCAAACGACTCTCAGCGCGAAGAACAGCCATGAATCGTGCAGCAGCCCTTAGAAGGTCACCCTTGTCAATCTTCACTCACGAAGTTTGCGGAGTCGCTGCGCCAGGTCGGGGATGTCTTTCAGCTCACCCATTGCTACGGCGATGACGAGCTTTTCGGCTTCGTCCACGTCCCGGTACTCCAGGATCTCCCCGTTGTCCTCCAGAAAGGCGACGGACGCCGCCCAAGCGAGCCGCTTGTTACCGTCCACCAGCGGGTGCCCGATCAGAATGCTCTGCATCAGAGCCGCCGCCTTCTCCCACAGGTCCGGATAGGCGTCATCGCCGAAGACGATGGCCTGCAGGCGCAGCACCGCTGCGTGCAGTTGGCCACCATCGCGGAGAAGGACCTCCGGCAGCACCACCTCAGCCAAGGCAAGAAGGTCCGAGGTGGTCGGATAGAGCATCATCGAGCGAGCCGCTCAAGCAACTCCCGGTCCCGCTCAGCGATCTTCCGGCCCATCGCCTGGTAGCGTTCCCGCCTCCGTCGGGCGATGTATTCCTCGATGGCCACCACCATCGCCGAGTTAACGCTCTGCGCGTCACCGCCGGCGATCTGCTTGATCTGCTCGTACGTCTCATCCGGCAGCCGAAGCCGTGTCTCAGCCATACGACCGACGGTACCATTTTTTGGTACCACTTCTCGGTGACATGAGGGTCTTCAAGCCCTGGTTCTGCGAACCGGTCTTGCTTCAAGAGGAGTACCCATGGTGCAGCGCAGCGGACGGGGCCCGCTTTAGGCAGTAACTCATATCCCCCACGGGAGGACGAGCCAAGCACCTGGCGGCTGTGATCAGTGTCGCCCTGTCATGAGATGATCATCTGGTTCGGTCCGTACGAGCTCTCGTCCGAGGCCGATCTACGCACCGACATGCTGATCGGCTGCCCCCGGGGCGAGGTTGTCGCCGTCGGTACTACCGCAACGCTGAGCGAGCGGGCCGCCACGCATGAGGCTCCAGTCGGCCCACCACACCAACCGGGCACGCGTGGCCCGTCGGCGGACCCAAGGAGGGCCTGGGCAGGTCTCAGATGGTGCCGACGTCGCGAGTGATCCCCCCGGCGATGGCCTGGAGTTTGTCCGGGTTGGCGATGTTGTGGATGGTGGTGATGCGGCCGTCGGCATCGAAATCGAAGGTCACAGTGGCGATGATGCGTTCCAGACCGCTGAACACCATGCCCGGGCCGCCGTTGATCTCGACCAGTTCGGCGTTCATGTCGGCGGGCTCGACGCCCTGGTAAGTGACCTTGCCGATGGCGGCGAACCAGGCGGCCACCGTCTGAGCACCCACGACCGGACGCAGGGCCTGACGGACCTTGCCTCCCCCATCGGTCCACAGCGTGACGTCCGGGGACAGCAGTTCCATGAGTGTGTTGATGTCACCCCCGGTCGCGGCAGCGAGGAACCGCTCCGTGACATCGCGCTGCCGCGATCGGTCGGCGGTGAAACGCGGCCGCCGTGCCCGTACGTGCTCGCGGGCACGGTGCGCGGCCTGGCGCACCGCCGTCTCGGAACGCTCAACCGCCTGCGCGATCTCGGCATGACTGAAGTCGAAGACCTCCTTCAGCACGAACACCGCGCGCTCAAGCGGGCTCAGGGTTTCCAGCACCACCAGCATCGCCGTCGAGACCGACTCGGCGTTCGTGATGTCGTCGGCGGTGTCGCCGACGGTCAGGATGGGTTCCGGCAACCACGGCCCCACATAGGTCTCGCGCTGGTACCGGCCTGAGGCCGGCATCTTCTTCATACGGCCGTAGGTCGGCCAGGGTGATGCGGTCACCGTCTCCTTATACCGTGCCGCCACGCGACCGGTCAGATACACCCGTCGGGGGCTGTCGTCGGGGTGGGTGAACTGGACAACCGCATCGTGCCGTCCCAGGCTCACCGGCGTGTGGTAATAGCCGAAGCGGAACGGCTTGGGCTGCCCGCCGTCCAGTGCGCGGACGATCGACACCGCGGCGTGCACACCGGTCGGCATGCCCCCCTGACAGGTGCCGTGCATGACGCCAAAGCCCTGGCGGATCGCGGCCGCGTCGCCCACGGCGTACACGTCCGGGTGCGACACCGACCGTAGCGTTGCGTCGGTGACGATGCGGCCGTGCTCGTCGACGGTCAGACCGGCGGCGGCCGCCAGCGGCGACACCCGCGTACCGCTCGTCCACAGGACGACATCGGCGGCGACGCTCTCCCCGCCCGCCAGTTCGACCGAGTCGGGCAGTACCTTCACCACCTCGATCCCGCTGCGCACCTGGACACCCAGGCGCGTGAGCGCGGCCTGCAGATACGCCTTCGGCTTGGGGCTCATAGCCGCGCCTGGCTCCTGCCGGCCCAGCAGCACGACGTTCAGCCCGGGGTACCGCTCAGCGATCTCCGCGGCCGACTCGACACCGGTCAACCCGCTGCCGCCGACCACGACCGTGCCACGGTCGAGCCGAGCCAGCCGCTCGGCCAGCACCTCAGCGTCTTGGGCGGTGTTAAGGGTGTACGCGTGCTCCTCCACACCCGGCACCGTCACCGTGTCGGCCACGCTGCCCAGCCCGTACACCAGCGTGTCGTAGTGCAGCACCCGGTTGTCGTCGATCCGCACGATCTTCGCGTCCGCATCCACCGCTGTCACCCAGCCGCGCACGAACCGCGCATCCGTGCCCTCCAACAGCTCCGGGATGTTCATCTCGGCGACCTGCTGCCCGGTCGCCGAGATGTGCAGCCGCAACCGCTCGGTGAACCGCTCCTGCGGATTCACCAGAGTCACCTGCATGTCTTCGCACCCTTTGGTCCGAGCCGCGAGCTGGATCACCGCGGCCATGCCTGCGTACCCCGCCCCCAGGATCAGAACGCGGTGGGGGGCCGCCGTGCCGGTTTCGCGCTGTGTGGTCATCGTTGTGCCTTTCACTTGGTGTGGACAACCACGGGATGCAAGTTGCCCACCGATCCGTGACATGCGATCGATGTGACACGTGACACAGTCATCTGGCCGAGGCACCGCGAGATCAAACGCCTCCAGCCGTAATCGCCGCGCAGGCGACGCCGTCGGCTGCGACTACCGTGTTGCCCCTGGATCCGAGCGATGAGAAGCGCGCCGGGCACCGGATAGGACAGCCCTCAGGCCGTGCCGCCTTGCGAGCGGTTGAGCAGCCCCCACCGGGAACGGATGAGGTCCACGAGCGAGGGACCTCCGCTTTGACCTGTCCCCCCCGATCGAGGTCTTCACCCGTACGCGATCGCCGGACGGCCGTCCCGGTTACCAGATCCCCGGCACCGCGAGCCCGACGGACCCGCTGTCACCGGCCGTCCGCCACGCCCTCAAGGCCGCCGCCGCCAACGGCACCCGTATCGCCTCCATCTGCTCGGGCGCCTTCCCCCTGGCCGCCGCCGGACTGCTCGGTGGTCTGCGTGCCACCACCCACTGGGCCGCAGCCGACTGCTGGCCACCGCGTACCCGGACATCGAGGTGGAGCCCGACGTTCTCTATGTCGACAACGGACAGATCCTCACCTCTGCGGGCGCCGCGGCCGGGCTGGACCTGTGCCTGCACCTGATCCGCCGCGACTATGGTTCCGCCGTGGCCGCCGACGCCGCACGACTGTCGGTCATGCCGCTGGAGCGGGAGGGCGGGCAGGCTCAGTTCATCGTCCAGCCGCTCCCGTCCGCGCCTCGAGGCTCCGCACTCGAACCCCTGCTCATCTGGCTGCAGACCTCCCTGGACCGCGACCTGACCGTGGCCGACATCGCCGCCCACGCCGGTATGAGCCCCCGCACACTGATGCGCCGCTTCCGCGAGCAGACCGGCGCCAGCCCGCTTCAATGGCTGCACCGCGCCCGTATCCGCCAAGCTCAGCACCTGCTGGAAACCACCGACCACACCGTCGAACGCATCGGCGCCCAGGTCGGTTTCGCCTCCTCCACCGCCTTCCGCGACCGCTTCAAGCGGGTCACAGGCGTCAGCCCTCACACTTACCGGCGCACGTTCCGCTAAGCCTGCCCGGCCTGGAACTCCTGACCGAATGTGATCAGTGCTTCGCCGACTCACCTGGATCGGCGAAAAGGTGCCGGCGAAACCGCACAGACGGCACGGCTCACGCCCAGGCAACGAGAGCCGTACAGGCAGAACCTGGGGAGCTACTCCTCGGCCGAGACCAGCCCCGTCTGGCAGGCACCCCACCCCAACAGGTCACCTGGCTTAACGTTGGTGCCCCCGTACCGCGGTAACCACTACGCGTCATGACACGAGACGCGTCTTCGATCTCGTGTTCAGAGCCGTTCGGACAGGAGAGTGAACACGTCCACATGCCGGGGGCGCACAACGGTGAAATGACGGCGATCGAGTGTGACCACCTCGGTCAGGCCAAGCCGCTCAGCCACCGCGAGCACGGAGGTGTCGACAACGCCCGCCAACACACTCGGTCACACCTCGATGTGGTCGTACGGCGAACAACCCGCGTGCGGGACCACATCCTCCAAAAGCGCCTCACTCCGGCGATGATCTGCGGCTACTTCCACCGTGAACGCATTCTCACCGCGGGGAAACCGAAGCCGGGCGGCCGCTGTACCGTGTCGGGGACATGCTGGCGCCATTCGCTGAAAGGCCCCCCGAATAATGATGGATGAGGATCCCTACGCGCAGGCCATCGACATCTTCATCGAGGCCACCGCCACCACCGATCCTGAGCGCCGCGCCACCCTCCTGAGTCGCGCGGTGACCGCCGATGTCGTCTTCTGGGGTCCATTGGGGCGCGGTGTCGGCCGCGAGGTCGTCGGCGACTTCATCACCGAGGTCGTCCACGGTCATCCCAGTGGACCGGGACGCCTCGTCAGGACGACCCGGGTAGACGCTCCCGGCGAATGGGCGAGGTTCGGCTGGCGCTATGAGACCGCCACTGGTGAGAGCATCTTGTCCGGCATGGATGTTGTCCATGTGACCGCCAAAGGTGACATCGACGAGATCATTGTCTTTGCCGGGTCGCTCACCTGAGACCACGAGCTTGACCATGACCTGCGCGAACGCCATGAAGAACGGCCCATACCCGGAGATCGAGCATGAGCCGTACGGCAGAGCGCTGTGGAGCCACTCCTCTGTCGCTACCAGGCCCGTCTGGCAGGCACCCCACCCGATGGGTCACCCAGCTTGACGTTGGCGCGCCAAAGGCGCAGTAGCTGTTTTCGGTGCCTTGTGCCATGCGGGAACCCTCCACAAGGGCCCTCGGCCACGAACCGGCGCCGGGTAGCCGACGACCTTCGCGGGCCGTGTGCCCGGCAGGTGCTTCCGCCCCGCTGGGCTGGTCACCTGTCCGCGCCCTGTGCCAGGGTGACCGGTATGTTCGCGATCACCGTGCTGACGGAGGACGGTCACCGGTACGTCCAGGCAAGCGCCGAGGAACTCGCCGAACTGGTCAACCGGCTGGGCAGCCAGGGCGAAAGGTTCCTGGTCGTCCAGCGGATTCCCGACCTACCCGAAGTCTTCATTCAGGTATGGCACGAGGATGGAGGCGACTATGTGCTGGAACACCGCGACGGGGCACCCGACCGGCACTTCCAAGCGATCCTCGACAGGCCCGAGTCAGTGATCGCAGCCATGACCCGCTGGGCGTGCCTGGACGACGGATGGGGATCAGGACTGGACTGGACCCTGCTGGACCTGGACATCCCCGGGCCCCCGCCCCCTCTCGAACTTGACGAGGACGAGCACAAAAAGCTCGATGCGCGCCCGCAAAGAACAACTCGATCCCTACGTCGCCCCCGCGGCGTACCTGTACATCGACTCCCCCGCCGAGACCACCGGCCAGCACATTCCGCTGCCCTCGATCGCCGGTGCCACCCTCCTCGTGCTCGTGCTGACCGTGGGCGTGAGCGTCATGGCGGCCAGGCGCCTGGTCAGGCCTGTCAACGCGCTCACCCACGCCGCGCAGCGGATGCGCGACGGCGACAGCTCCGCCCGCGTCACGGTCAGGACCACCGGCGAGATCAGCGAGCTCGCCACGGCGTTCAACGAGATGTCGGAACACCTCCAGCGCATGGAGGAGCAGCGCAAAGCCATGGTCAGCGACCCACGAACTGCGCACACCGCTGAGCAACCTCAGGGGCTGGTTGGAGGCCTCCCAGGACGGCGTCGCCGAGCTGGACCCCGCGCTGATCGCCTCGCTGGTCGAGGAGATCCTGCTGCTGCAGCACATCGTCGACGACCTCCAGGAACTCGCCCTCGCCGACGCGGCGCCCGCCAGGATGGCGACCAGGTCGTCATCGAGGTGACCGACACGGGGATCGGGATCCGCGCCGAGCATCTCCCCCACGTCTTCGACCGGTTCTGGCGGGCGGAGAAATCCCGCAACCGCCAGACCGGCGGCAGCGGGCTCGGGCTCGCCATCGTGCGCAACCTGGCCGAGGCGCACGGTGGCACAGCCACGGTCGCCAGCGTGCCAGGTGTCCGCACGACGTTCACCCTGCGTCTTCCGTCATAGGGGGATCGGGCGGCAGACCGGCACCCTCCTGAGAAGAGCGACCGTAGTCGCGTTGTACGCAATAGGCCAGTCGGCCGGAAAGTCACACCCCACACAGATGGCCACTATCCGGACGCGACAACCTCGCCGGCCGTGACCTGAGGAGGGTTCGGAAGCAGGGAGGCAAGCTCCTCCCGCACGTAGTCCGCAGCCCTCTTGGTGGATTCTTCGATCCCGGTTCGATCTTCAAAGACGCTGGTGGAAACCATCACCCCGTCTCCAGCGTCGACCCAGTAGTAAGCCACGAACCCGGGGACCTGGCGGATGAGTGGCACGAACTCCTCACTCACTCTGCGTCCCGCCTCGGCGGGATCGGTTATCCCCTCGTATCGCCGTACCGTTGCATACATGGCCGACCTCCTTCCTAGGCCCAAGATCGCCCTATGAGGGACGACATACCCCTGCCGTGCGTCCTCAGAGGCCAAGGATCTGTAAATGAATGACACACGGCCGTAGGTGTGGTGGTGGCGCTCCGCTCCGGGTGCCGGTCGCGACGAGCGAGGCGGATTCGCTCCAGTTCCTGCATGTCTCTTATATGGGAGCGGCTGATCGCCGCCCCACGGATTGGCGGCGGCGATCAGGGCGACACGGGCGGGATCAGCCCTCGAAGGTCACCGTGGCGTACTGGTAACGGGTCTTGCCGTTCTCGTCCCCGTTGTGCGAGCGGCCGGTCATGACCTGGTTGTAGCCCGCCTGTACGGTGTGGTTGCTCTCCGTGTAGTCGCCGCTCCAGGGCAGGTTGGTCAGCCGTACCTGACGGCCCTGCCAGTACAGCGCACCGGTGCGGTACTTCGTCATGCCGTTCTCGTCACCGGTGTGCCACCTGCCGACGAGCGCCTGGTCCGTCGGGGCGGTGTAACTGGACTTGCTCTCCCTCTGGCTGGAGGTCCAGTCCCCGGAGTGCACCTCGACCTGCTCACCGTTGATGAAAATCCAGCTGCAGTAGTAGGTGGTCCACTTGTTCTCGTCACCGACGTGCGAACGGCCGGTGAGCACCTGATTCGCCGGACAGGTGAACGCGTCTCTCCGCTCCAGCACGCTTTCGGAGTAAACGCGCTCAACCTTGATCGTCACCGCAGCCGCGGCGGACTCGGCCGAGGCGGGAGAGGCCACCGTCATGGCCGCCAGAGCGGCAGCCGCCATCGCGACGGGTACGACCTTGCCGTACGTCCTCGTCTTCATCTTCTTCGGATCCCTTCTTGCGTGCGATTACGTCCAGAGAGGCGGCGGGATGAAGATCACAGTGCGGTGTGGCCATGATGGGATCCCCCTGGGGGATGATCTGGTGGCCCCGCCGGGGCCGACCGAGATCCCCGGCTTTCGGCAGATGTGCCGATCCACACGGTGACGGCCGCTCGGCCGGATGAGGACCGAGCCGAACCTGTCGCTCGCTGAGATGGTCACCTGACCGCCGCCCTCTCCCACCGGTTCGGCCGGCGGCGATCGGATTGACGGTGGGTAAGGTCAGCCCTCGAAGATCACAAGGGCGTGCTGGTATCGGGTCTTACCGTTCTCATCCCCGCTGTGCGAGCGGCCGATGAGGACCCGGTTGTAGTCCGCCTGGTAGGTGTGTTTGCTCTCGATGTACTGGCTGCTCCAGTCAGCGCCGGTCAGCCGTACCGGACGGCCCTGCCAGGACAGCGTGGCGGCACGGTAGCTCGTCGTGCCGTTCTCGTCGCCGGTGTGCGACCTGCCGACGAGCGCCTGGTCCGCCGGAGCGGTGTAGCTGGACCTGCTCTCCTTCTGCCCGGAGGTCCAGTCACCGAGGGACACACGGACCTGCTCGCCGTTGATGAGAATCCAACTGCAGTAGTAGGTGGTCCGGGCGTTCTCGTCGCCGACGTGCGAACGGCCGGTGAGCACCTGATTCGTCGGACACGTGAACTGCGTGTTCCACTCCGGCACGGTCTCGGCGTAGGCTCGCTCGACCCTGATCGTCACCGCCGCGGCGGACTCGGCCGAGGCGGGAGAGGCCACCGTCATGGCCGCCAGAGCGGCAGCCGCCATCGCGACAGGTGCGACCTTGCTGTACGTCCTCATCTTCATCGTTCCCTTCTGCATGCGATTACGTCAGAGAGGTGGCGCGGTGAAGATCAAAGTGTGGTCGTAGCCATGATGAAGATCGTCCTTCTGGAGGGTGATCTAGTGGTCCCGCTCGCGACCGACCGAAGATCCCCCCGGCTGTTGACGACAGCTCCGTGGTCTCGAAGGCGCGAAAACAGGTGGCGCGTCCCACGAATCGGTCACGACCGGGGGATCAGAAGGGATGACCGTGTATCACGACCGGCCTCCTGAGGATGCTCGGCCGACGATCACCCAGTCCGGCTAGGAGTACACATCGCGGCGGAAGTCGGCCCCCGTCAGCAAGCAGGCCAACCGAGCTGACTCCACTGAACTCGGGGTACATCACCTTGATGCCACATGCACCTGGAGTGCCCGGGCTTCGATGAGCGTAAGGTGACTCAATCTCCGCTGAGGACGCGCATCATCCACTCCAGTGATCCCGTGCTGAGCACCTCGTCCGCGAGGCGCTTCGCGGACGCCGTCCGCAACGCAGCGAGCGAGCTGTCGATCCACGGTTGCACGTTCTGGTGCCCCTGCTCGCGGTACTCAACGGCCTGAATCAGGCATTCGAGCTTGTCGGCGTCGCGAGCGCAGACGGCTTCGAGGCTGGTCTTCTCCTCGTACTCACCGACCGCGCCACCCACCATCTTCGCCACCGGCTCCGGAATGCCGCGCACCTGGTCGGCCGTGACCTCCTCATTCGGCGCCGCCTTCAGGTAACGCTTGCCGACGTAGGGGATGTCGGTGACGCGGGTCTCCTGGGTGTCGTGGAACAGGCTCAGAAACGCCGCGCGCTCGGGGTTGCCGCCCTCCAAGGCGGTGATCACACCCGCGATGATCGCCGTACGGAAGGAATGATCGGCGATGCTCTCGGGATCCCGTACTCCCGCGACCAGCCAGCCCGTGCGCTTGTAGCGCTTGAGCAGCCCGATCTCGTACAGCAGGCCCGTCAGCCTCGACAATTCCTCCGGCTTCTCCGGCTTCTCCGGCACGGAAGTCCCCTCTCACCCTCAGCGGATCATGCGCAGAGCGTAGATGACCGCCTCCAGTTCGCGCTGAGACCGCGGCGACGCGACGGCCTCGTCCAGCGCACGAATGGCCGCTCCAGATCGCCGCCCATGTTCACGAGGGACAGGGGATCGCGCTCGTGTCGGTCTGGCTGGATACGGCACGGCCGGGGCGCGACACGAAAACCGCACAGCCAACCACTTAAGGCAACTGATCGAATACCGACAGTAGCGTCGCCGTGAAGTTGATCTACGAGGACATCCCTAACGACCGAGTGGAGTTCAGTGTTGATGTCACACCGACCCAGATCCGCGTTCACCGCGCTGACCTGCGCCTTGATGGCGTTGCTGCCCGCATCGGGCACACAGGCGGCGGCTGAAAGCTCCGCGCACGCCGCCAGCGGTGCGCGGCAGGCCGTCACACACACCGCCACCGCGCCGTGTGTCCGGCAGGGGCAGGCGACCTACCCCGTCGACTACTACTGGAGGAACGTGCTCGGCATGAGGCTGGGCAACGGGTCGGTGGCGGTCACCACCTTCCCGTCCCTGTGGGGCGGACAGATCGCACCGGGCAGCACCTTCAGCCTCACCCTGGCACACCACACGGCCCGGTGGCCACTGCTGGTCAGGACCTACACCACCACCTGGGACCTGTCGTCCCTGCTGGCCAACGCCGATATCGTCAGCCAGTCCGGAACCGGCGTCATCAACGGCAACACCCTGTCGATCACCTCGCCGGGCACCAAGACCGACCCGGCCGCCAAGACCATCACCTTCCGGGTCAGGCAAGGCACCATCGGGCGGAGCATGACCATCCGGCCCAGTGGGATCAGCAGCGTCATCGCCTTCCCTGGCCAACTCGGAAACAACACACCCGCCCCGCCGATCCAAATCGTCAACGGGCAGTCCATCTCACCCACCAGGGCTGTCAACGACACCGCCACCACCCCGCAAGGCACTCCCGTCAGCGTGCCCGTGCTGGCCAACGACACCGCGACCACACCGACGATCACCAGCGTCACCCAGCCCCGCAACGGCACCGCGACGATCTCCGGCAACACCGTGACCTACACACCCAACGCAGGCCTCGGCGGTACCGACACCTTCACCTACACCATCACCACCGCCTGCGGAACTGCCACCGCCACGGTCACCGTCACGGTCACCTGCGCCTACGCACCGGTCAGCCTGATCAACGGCAGCTTCGAGACACCGCCCGTGGCCACGATCGACTACTCCATCGACGACGCCTCCATCAACCCCGCCGTCGGCTGGCGCACCACCGCCACCGACCGCAAGCTGGAGTTCTGGCGTAGCGGTCAGACCGGAGGCGGGAGCATCGCCGTCCCGGCAGCCGACGGCCAGCAGTTCGCCGAGCTCAACGCCAACCAGGTCTCCACGCTCTACCAGGACGTGCCCACCGTCCCGGGAACACCGATAACCTGGTCGCTGTATCACCGAGGTCGCCTCGGTACCGACGTGATGCGGGTGCTCATCGGCGCCCCGGGCGCGACCGTGCCCCAGACCCCGGCCGGAGCCTCCTCCCCGGACATCTCCGACGACAACACCGCCTGGGGCCATTACACCGGGGTGTACATCGTGCCTCCGGGACAGACCACCACACGGTTCGCTTTCGAGTCGATGTCAGCCGCGGGGGGCATCCCGACGTTCGGCAACTTCCTGGACGGCGTGGTCTTCCAGACGCCACCCTGCCTGCCCATGCCCCAGAGTGCGGTGAAGGCAGGCGTATCCCAGAATGCACATCGAGCCCGATGACATCCCGGGATACCCTTCACGACCGCCAACACACATGCACGGCTAGGGTCAGCTCGATCAGTGCGCCCTAGCCAGATGTTCGCGCCGTTATGTAACGGCGTGTCAGTGTGTCGGGGCACACCGCTGGCAGAGCAACCCCATACCGGGGCTGCTCTGCCAGCATCCCTTGATGAGTCGATCGCCCCGACCGCGTAGACGAGAACCGAAGTGAGCGATCCCTACCTTCTTTCCGGGGCGTCCGAACCGGTCATAGGGTTCTGCCCCCCGGGGGTGTCGGGTGTGGCTTTGAGCGATCTGCCTTCCGCGGCCGGTGATGATTGGCCACCTGGCACGCCCGGCGAACCGCCTTCAACCATGTAATGAAACTCCTCACCGGAAACGGCTCTGACCCAAGATCGGCACCGGATGAACCGGGCGATCTCAGGCCAGGATTCTGCTATCTCCGCAGGTCTACGCGTCGCCAGAGGTCAGACCCACCGGACAGGAGACCCCGGTGCCACCCGTACCGCGGTAACCACTACGTGTACGTGACACGAGACGCGTCTTCGATCTCGTGTTCAGAGCCGTTCGGGCAGGAGAGTGAACGCGTCCACATGCCGGGGGCGCACGACGGTGAAATGACGGCGATCGAGTGTGGCCACCTCGGTCAGGCCAAGCCGCTCGGCCACCGCGATCACGGAGGCATCGACAGCACCCAGCGGAAGGTCGGCGTATACCTCCACAAACTCGCTCATCCGGTCCAGATCTTCGGCGGTGACGTCGGCCAGAACCAGCCCAGCCCGAAAGGAGCTGAGAAACGCAGCCTCCGCCTTGCTCCCCTGCCGTCTCTCTATGAGCTGGCAGACCTCCGTAACGACCGTCGTGGGAACGAGAAGCGGACCGGGGTGGCTCCGCAGCAGCCTGGCGCAAGGTTCGTGATACCGGTCCCGGATGTTGACCGCTGCAACCAAAGGCCCCGAATCGATGACGATCACAAAGAGTGATTGTCCTCCGAGCGCAAGATCTCTTCAGAGCGTTCCGCGAAATCCGGCTCGGCCTCAAGCATCCCGATGAACGGCAGGTCACGGACGACGGGCCGCTCGTCGAACTGGTCACGCACAAGGCGAAGCAGAGGGGCCACCTTCTCCTCGGGCAGGCAGTCCACCAGGTGGTGCAGTTCCTCGCGCATCACGCTCATGCATCGAGTGTAACCAGGCAGTGCCCGACATACGTGGTCTCACCGCGACGCGAGCCGAACAGCAGAACGACCCGCATCCGAAGACCGGTACTCCTTGGAGAGCTACTCCTCGGTCGGGACCAGGCCTGTCTGGCAGGCGCCCCATCCCGATGGGTCACCTAGCTTGACGTTGGTGCCGCCGATGCCGCAGTAGCCACCGGGGTTCGGGAGGCTGCCGCGGTCCGGACAAAGGATCACCTGATCGGCTCCCCACCTCCGGCTTCAGGTGTCGGTGTCTTTCGGGTGACGGGGGGAGGCATAGACGATCCAGACAGTGCGAGTGGCGTCATCAATGGCATAGCGGACGCGCCCGCCGCTGGTGACCTCGAATTCCCATTGCTCCAGGTCCTGGCCATTATGACGATGAGTCGCGAGGTCACCGCGTAGGCGATGTTGACGCTCATGGTCCGCTCGTGAGCGGGGATCGGCGCGCAGCGCCTCGAAACATCGGCGTGTGTTGCCCAGGGCGTGGCGGCACAGTTCCTCCCACCCCTTGACCGCATCACTGGCACCGAACCGGATATCCCATTCGTCATCCGGAGGCGGGACCGTGACTCGGTCACCACGCTTCGAACTCATGCTGAAACCTCTACTGGCCCGAAGTCGCCGCTTGTGGCCTTGCGAGCCTGGGCGTAGTGCACGGGGTCGGCCTTGATCCGAGCAGTCGCCCGCCAGCCCGCGATGACTTCCTGTGTGGTGAGGTCGACATCCAGTTCCGCGGCGTCAGAGAGCGCCTCTACCAGTTCGAGTGTGAAGGCGCGCAGTTCGTCAGAGGTGAGGTGGCGAACCCAGGGGAAGACCTCGGGCATGGCGATGACCAGCGCGCGGGCGGTCGGATCGTGCTTGATGAGGGCAAGGAACAGCCGGGATGCCGTAGCCAGTGTCTGCCCGCGCTGATCCTCACGATCAGCGGCGGTCAGGTAGAAGTCCGGGGCATCACGGTGAGTGACGCGTACTCGTCCGAGGCGTGCGGCGCGTTCGGCGACGGCTCGGGGGTTTCTCGACAGGTCCGAGAAGGTGACGGCGTCGGCGTTGCTGGTACTCACGCTGCCATCGTAAGTCAGAACACATTCTGAAGTTGGCGAAGCGAAGAAGGAGCGCCACACGATCACCTGTCTGCAAGCGGGCCAAACCGAGCTGCCAAACGACTCTCAGCGCGAAGAACAGCCAGGAATCGTGCAGCACCCCTTAAAGGGTCGCCCTGAATCAGTTCTCAGCTCGACGAAGAAGCAACGGTGAAGCCTCGCGGACGGACACGGCTCACGACCGGGAAGGCAGAGGCGAGCCCCACAAGCTGGTACGACTCACCCCCAGAAACCGGGCGCGAGCCGTACCGGTGAGGTCGGCGCTACTCCTCGGTCGGAACCAGGCCCGTCTGGCAGGCACCCCACCCCGACGGGTCACCTGGCTTGACGTTGGCGCCTCCGATGCCGCAGTAGCCATTGGGAACCTTGAACAGATACTGCTGGTGGTAGACCTGTCGCTCAGGCAATAATTCCTGACGGAGGTCCCCCACCATCCCTTGCGAGGTTCGCTGCCGCGTGCCTGGCGAATGTCTGATTTTCGGATCAGGAGAGCAGTACTTCACTGCAACATTTCCATTTGACCTGCCGAAACATCCCTGTAGCTGGCGTCCCGGCTCTTGATCATTGCACGCCGCTGGATGTTCCAGGCTTGGCCGCGGGGCGTCGAGGGCATCTTAGAAGTCGATCCTGCGGGCCATGTCAGGACGTGGCTAGCCAATTGGTAGCGGCGCCGTGGCCTGGGCCCGTAATCCCCTGATGACGGCCAGGGTGGTACGAGCGGAGTGACGGGAGACCGTCACGCTCCGTTCCGTGGGAGCCCGGAGGTGACACCCCTCCGGGCGACCCGACCGACCCCGCCCAAGGAGTCGTGGAGTTGTCGTTCACCCATTGCTGGGGAGGTGTTCATTGGCGGGTCACAGCGGGAAGTCCCTCTGCCTGCTATTTACAGCCTATGGGGAGATTCCGGAGCGCCAACCGTCCCCGTACTCGCCGAATGCGGTGGTCGGCATCGTTACGGCTGCTCGCGGCGATCGGCCTGCCGATTCTCGCCGCGCCGACGACGGTCGCCATTCTGTATTATCCAATCGATACGCCAGTATTCTCCTCGGCGATAGTCGGGATGATCGGATTGTGGATCCTGGTCGTGTGGCGCGTGGACCGGCGCTACCTGATCTCGTTATTGCTGATGATCGCCGCGGGAATGTCGGTGGCCTTCGGCATGGAAACTTGGATCGTACAGGCGCGCGGTTTCTCGATGGTTTGTCGGGTAGTCAGCGAGAAGTCTGTCGCCGATCTTCCTTCGAGTGACCCGCTAGCTCCAGCGCCAGGACCCTCGATAACGTACTACTACCAACTGGATTGCCCTCCTGGCGGCCCCTATTCGATGTTTTCCCGCCAGGTGCCGAATGCTAAGGTGGGGGAGGTGCTTGAGGTTGTTTACGATCCCCGTGGGGTTGGCCGAACTCAGCCCGCTCGGGACTTGAGCGTCGCCACCGGCGTCGCCCTCGTTGTGTTGAGCTGCGTCTTCTTCGCCGGCGCCCTGGGAGTGAATCTTTATTTTGAATTCAACCCCAACGTGCTCAAGGATTTTTTCCGTTAGTCCGAGCCGCAGGGTCATTTGAGCCTTTCCGCACAACGTGTTGACTACTGATTGCGTCATGTGGTGCGGGCGTGGTCGAGGTGGAGGACCACGAGGGCTGCCGCAACTCCGAACCAGACGTAGCGTTCGACCACATGCCGGCCGCGCGGCGACCTGTGTGACCATGAAGTTCTCCACACTCGTGGTCTCCGATAGCGCGCGCCAATTTGCGAGACATTCAGATCCGTCCGAGCAACTCTCCCTTCTGCTCAAACTCGGCCACAGTGAATGTTTTTCATCCCTGCAGCGGTTGGGACGGTCACAGCATGATCGCGATGCCGGAGTATGCCCCATGAAGTAGCGAGCCCCTGGTAGACGGGTTGATCACCATAACCATGCCCGCCACACCAGGAGCTTCGGGTGCTGTTCTATCGTGCTGTCGTTGATTTGTCGCGTTCAACGCTGAACCACGTGGCTGGGCTGATCCGCAGACGACGCAAGGCGATCGGATCGGCCTGGCGGCTGCTCAATCCCGGTCAGCAGGCTCTCCTGGTGCTGGTCTACCTGCGAAAGGGGGAGACGTTCGCTGAGGTGGGGATGGGTTTCGGGGTGTCGACGGCCACCGCGTGTCGGTATGTGGAGGAGACCGTGGCGCTGCTGTCGGCGCGGTCGCCCAAGCTCACGGCGGCGTTACAGAAGGCCAAGAAGGACCGACTGCACTACCTGGTCCTGGACGGGACCCTCATCCGGACCGACCGCGTGAAGGCCAACCGGCCCTACTTCTCCGGCAAGCACCGAGTGCACGGCATGAATGCGCAGGTGATCGCTTCACCCGACGGGACGATCTTCTGGACGTCCGGAGCAATGCCCGGCAAGACCCACAACCTGGCCGCCGCCCGGGTGTGGGGCATCCTGCGCGAGTGTCCAACCTCGGCACTGCCTTCTCGGAGCTGGGCCATTTGAATGAGGGGTTGCCCCTGGTCCGTGAAAGCATGGACCTCTGGCGGGCCCTGGCCAGCCGTGATGCACAACGATTCACAACGAGCCATGAGGAGACGACCAACCTGCTGGAAACTCTCACTGGGCAACAGGACCAATCCGGAGCAGGTCTCGGAACAAACATCGCTCCACCAGGTTCTGTCATCGATGA
This sequence comes from Streptosporangium sp. NPDC051023, assembly GCF_040689595.1. NCBI lineage: Bacteria > Bacillati > Actinomycetota > Actinomycetes > Streptosporangiales > Streptosporangiaceae > Streptosporangium > Streptosporangium sp. NPDC051023. Next base: position 63,452 of record NZ_JBFBCE010000036.1, read on the forward strand.
GTAACCAGGTGCCCCGGTGGCAAGCCGATCCGGAGCGCAGGCCCTTTGGGCCGAGTACCGGAAGCGGCACGGCAGCGATCGGCCCCGGCCCCCTACGGCCAGATCGCCGTTACCGGCCCTGCGCCGTTGACAGGCCATGTTCACCCAGTTGGCCAGGGTGCCCGCGTTGATGCCCAGCTCCCGGGCCACCTGCACGATCGATCTGCCCGTCTCCTCAACGATCCGGACCGCACCGTCCTTGAAGTCCTGATCGAACTTCCGTCGCGTCTCTGTCATCGCCGTTTCCCCCTTAAGGCGATGTCTCTACGTTACGAGGGGAAGCCCAGTTGGGGCCTCAGCTCAGGCAGCGGGAGCCCGTGGCGTCAGGCGAACCTCGACATCCGCGTCCAGGGCACGCGCCAGACGCTCCAGAACCGGCAACGTGGGAATGGTCCCGCCCGCCTCGAACCGCGCCACCGCCGACTGTGTCATGCCGGCCGCACGAGCCAGATCGTTCTGGCTCCAGCCCCGCCCCTCACGCATCCCCCGGACCGTCTTACCCAGTTCATAGGCAAGACGTGTGGCCTCATAGGCCTCAGCCGCGCCCGGCTCGGCCATCCGACAATCCCTGAGCTCTCGCCAGCTCCCCTGCTCGCTCATGCTGTCTCTTCTTCCTCGTCGACGGTGTGCGCCAGTTCGACACAGCGACGCATGGCTCGCCGAGCCCGCTCAACCTCACGTTCATCACGCATCCGCGTCTTGTGAAACACGGTCAAGAGCACGATCCGGCGATGAGGTGCGGTCCAGTAGGTGATGCGCACGGCGAACTCGTCAAGATGAAACCGGAGCTCACGTAGCTTGCCGTCAAGCTGCTTCGTATAGGGCTCCCCTAGCAGAGGCCCTTCCGCTGCAAGCAGCTCAACATAGAAAGCCGCCCTCGCGAACGATGCCGCAGGGAGACCTTCAAGCCACTTCCGAACTTCCGGTTCCATTTCTACGGTACCCCAGCTCATAGCGTTGATGCTATGGGCCATACTCCCATCGCACTCTGCTTTCAACCGAACACAGCCGCCTACCGAAGGGGCATCTTCGGTGAGGACGACGGCGGAACCGGACAATCAACGAATACAGCTCACGCCCACAAGACGAGCGAGAGCCGTATGAGTGGACCCGGAGGTTACTCCTCGGTCGGGACCAGGCCCGTCTGGCAGGCGCCCCATCCCGACGGGTCACCTAGCTTGACCTTGGGGCCCCCGATGCCGCAGTAGCCGTTCCTTCCTCAGCAGCCGTAGCCGGGGGCAGCGCTTTTCCGATGCAGCGAGAAACCGCCGTCAAAAAGGCTGCATCTGATCGATCACCTTCGTCGCGATCTCCACAATCGCCTCGACTTTAGCCATATCGGCTCTGACGTCATCGGCGCTGAAACGGGGTGAGCCCAGGCGCGGGTACTCTGCTTCGTTCCGGCGCCGACGCATCCGGTCGAAAGGCCGCAGACTCTGCCCCAGCGGTGGATCGAGCTGAGCGCTGACCGCCTCGTACACGGCGATGTGCCCGCCTCGGCTACTGGCCCGAAGTCCTTAGTTCTCCAGTACGGCGCACAGGGCCTTGCGGGCCGCGTCGTAGAGCAGCTGGTACGCGCCGATCGGATCCGATTCCATCGCAAGGCGAGCCGTCGCCGTGTGTTTCCGGGCCTGCTCCAGCAGTTCTTCCGCCTGCGCACGACTCGCCGCCACTTTTTCGATCTCGCCACGGCCGAGCATGCCTTCAAGGGCAGCGCGCCCCTGCTCCCACCTCACCGACTTTCCCTCTTTTCAATCTTGAGTCGGACAAGCGGCCGGGATCTGACCGTTTCCAGGAAGGGGTCGCCGACAGAGGACTCCCAGTCGTCGCGACTCAGCCGACGTATGTTCACCTCTCTGCCGAGTTGCCGCTCCGCGGCCCTGGCTGCGTCGTAAAGATCGTCTTCATCGGCGGCCCCGACAACCAGGACATCCACATCCTTCGGCACCCTTCCCGGCTCGCCCGAGTACCGCGCGGCCCAGGAGCCGTAGATGTAGGCCTCCTCAACGGCAGTGACTTCGGAAAGCCGCTCACCGAGCACCGCCACCGGGCCATATGTCAAAGCGAGCAGCTCGGTCAGCGGGCGGGCCACGACCACGTCGGTGTCCGCCTGAATCATCCGCAGGTTGCCGACCCTGCGCTCGATGAGCAAACCCGCAGCAGCAAGACGATCGACTTCGCGAGTCACAGTAGGGGCCGAGACATCGAACCTCCTCGCCAGCTCAATCAGGGCGTACTCCTCACCTGGGTGCAGAAAGAGCCAGGCCAGGAGCTCTCCCTGAAACGGAGAGCGCAGCAGCGGAAGCAAGACGGATGGCGGATGTTTCATAACCTGAAACATAGCTTGCAGCTTACGCAAGTCCCAGCGTCCGCGTGCCGGAATCGACGTCCGCGTCCGGCGTGCTGCGCGAACGGTCTCAGCGGAGATCAGATGTGGTTGGCAAACTCCATCTGGCAGACATCCGTGGACGGGGCACCTAGCTTGACGTTGGTGCCGCCGATGCCGCAGTAGCCGTTCGACACCCGAACAAGTATTGCCGGTGACAGATGGACGGCCTCTCCCGACAGAGCGCCGAACGGGCCGAACCCGTCGGAGAGCCGGCCGCCCGCAGGACCGAGATCTCCCGGCCGTCCGCGGAATGCGGAGCGGTGATCTATCGTTCGATCGCTGGAAAGATCATCCCTTGAGTCCTTTGGAGGATTATGTCTCCCATACGTCCTCACCGAGCCGTAGGCAGCGGCTGAGGTTCGGACAGCCGACATGGCGGACGATCGCGGATCAAGTGCGGCCGGACGACAGGACGGCTCACACTCAGGGGTTGAACGCGAGCCGTACGGCGGAGCGCTGTGGAGCTACTCCTCGGTCGGGACCAGACCCGTCTGACAGGCGCCCCATCCAGATGGGTCACCTAGCTTGACGTTGGTGCCTCCGATGCCGCAGTAGCCATTGGGGACCTTGAACAGATACTGCTGGTGATACTCCTCCGCGAAGAAGTAGTCCCCCGCTGGGGCGATCTCCGTGGTGATCTGGCCGTAGCCCGCCTCGTTGAGCACCTTCTGGTAGGCGTCGCGGGAGGCCAGGGCGGACTTCTCCTGGGTGGGTGAGTGGTAGTAGATCGCCGAGCGGTACTGGGTGCCGACGTCGTTGCCTTGGCGCATGCCCTGGGTGGGGTCGTGGGCCTCCCAGAAGACGCGGAGCAGCTCCTCGTAGGAGATGCGGGACGGGTCGAAGACCACGCGGACGACCTCGGTGTGACCCGTCTGGCCGGTGCACACCTCTTCGTAGGTCGGGTTCCGGGTGTAGCCACCCGCGTAGCCGACCGAGGTGGACACCACACCGGGGGTCTGCCAGAACTTGCGCTCGGCGCCCCAGAAACAGCCGAGGCCGAAGTCGGCGATCTCGGTTCCCTCGGGGTACGGCGGAGCCAGCGGGGCGTCGAGGACCGCGTGACGCGCGGGCACCGGTATCGAGGTCTCCCGGCCCGGCAGCGCGTTCTCCGGGGCGACCATGGAAGTCTTGTCCTTGCCGAACAGCCAGCCCATGCTGCGAACCTCCTTCTGACACGTTCTCACCAGGTAGGAACCACCCGGGCCCCCCACCTGTTCCCGTAAGGACAACTTAACTCTCCGGCAAGCATTACTAATTTGTATTAAATCGGGTAATTAGTAAAAATAGGTGTCATGCCTGAATCGCGCCGTGGAGTCCTGTACGGCATCGCCGCCTACAGCATGTGGGGTCTGTTCCCGCTGTACTGGCCGCTCCTGAAGCCCTCCGGCGCCCTGGAGATCCTCGCCCACCGCATGACGTGGTCCCTCGTGGCCGTCATCGCGATCCTGGCCGTCCGGCGTCACTGGTCCTGGATCCGCGAGCTTCTGCGCACTCCGAAGAAGCTCGGTCTCCTCGCGCTGGCCGCGGCGATCGTCACGGTCAACTGGGGCGTCTACATCTACGCGGTGAACACCGGGCACGTGGTCGAGAGCGCGCTCGGCTACTTCATCAACCCGCTGGTGAGCGTGCTCTTCGGCGTCGTCCTGCTCAAGGAGCACCTACGACCGTGGCAGTGGGGCGCGGTCGGACTGGGGACCCTGGCCGTGCTCCTTCTCGCCATCGACTACGGCAGGCTGCCGTGGATCGCGCTGGTGCTGGCCGTCAGCTTCGGCACCTACGGCCTGGTCAAGAAGATCGCGCAGGTCGGAGCCGCGGAGAGCATGGCCGTCGAGACCCTGGTGCTGCTGCTCCCTGCGCTCGGCTACCTGCTCTACCTGCAGCAGCAGGGCACCGGCACCTTCGGGACCATGGGTGCCGGTCACGCCCTGCTGCTGGTCGGGGCCGGCGTCATCACGGCCATTCCGCTGCTGTGCTTCACCGCGGCCGCGCTCAGGGTGCCGCTCACCACGATCGGCCTGCTGCAGTACATCGCCCCGGTGCTGCAGTTCCTCGTCGGCGTCTTCGTCGCCCACGAGGTCATGCCGCCCAGCCGGTGGGTCGGGTTCGCGATCGTCTGGCTGGCCCTGTCGGTCTTCACCTGGGACAGTCTGCGCGCTGCCCGTGAGGCCCGCCGTACGCTGCCTGACCCGGAGCCGGTGACCGTCTAGCGCCCCAGAGCGACCCAAAGCGCCCCCGGAACCTCCGTCCGGCGCCTCCAGGAGGTGCCGGACGGATGGATCATCGGACCGTTCGACCGGCGACGGACGCCGGGATCACGAGGGCGGGCACGAGGCTCAGCCCGCCTCCACGGCTTCCTCGCTCCCGGCATGGAGAGTCCGCGCGGCGGGCACGGCGTGCGGGGCCCGGCAGCAGAGCAGATAGTACAGGCCGCCCGCGACCAGGGCGCCGGAGAGCCAGGAGAAGTCGGTACCGCCGAGCAGACGGGCGACCGGGCCCTGCATGGCGGGCACGAGACCGAACTGCCAGCACCATCCGGCGAAGACGCCCAGGGCGAGGCTGACGAGTGCGCGGGTGTTGACGCGCCGTTCGGCAGAGGTGTCGTACAGGGTGGCGACGTCGAGGGCGCCTCGGTGCTTGACGAAGAAGTCGACGAGCATGATCCCGCCCCACGGGCTGATCCACACGAGGATCGAGGACATCCAGTTGTCGAAGGCGTGGGCGAAGCTGCCCGCCTGGATGAAGACGACGAGCACGGCGGAGGCGATCACCCCGGCGATCAGGGTGACCTTCCAGCGGGCGAGGCGGATACCGACGGTCAGGGCGGCCAGCGAACACGAGTAGAGGTTGAGGATGTTGGTGGCCACGGGACCGTGCATGAGCAGCAGGAGCACCGGCAGGGCAAGCCCGCCGAACGCCCGCATCACGAGGTCGGACGGGTCACCGCTGTTCCCCGCGCTGGCCAGCGCGGCCCCCAGCGCGGCGAGCCACACGGTCGGGATGTAGGTCCCGAGGGCGGTGGCCCAGAAGACCGACTTGCCTGACGCCCGCAGGCGGACGAACCTGCTGTAGTCCGCCGAGTACGGCAGCCAGGACACCCCCCAGCCGATGCCGATCGCGGTGAGCAGCTGGGTGATCGCCGTGATCTTGTCTCCCGTGCCGGTGGCGGTCGCGTGGGTCCAGTTCACATCCGCCTGGGCGAGCGCGACCACGGTCATGACCACCATGACCAGCACGGTCACGGGCACGGTGTACTTCTCGAAGGTGCGGATGGCGTAGAACCCGTAGATGGCCAGGCCAAGCTGGAGGGCCATGATGACGCCCGCCACGAGATACTTCAGCTCCGGGCCTCCCTGCACCCCCATCCGGGCGAGTACGGCGAGCACCAGGTCCAGCACGACCCAGGTGTTGACGCCGACCCAGCCCATCGCGAGCAGCCCCTGGATCACCCCGGGCACCACGGCGCCCCTGCGGCCGAAGGGGGACCGTGCGAGCAGCATCTGGTTGACGCCGGTACGGTGCCCCATCAGGTTGAACAGGCCGAAGACGGCACAGCCAACGAGGTTGCCGAGGACGATGACGGCCAGGGTCTCCAGCAGACTCAGGCCGAGCGTGACGCCGAGGGCGCCGAGCACCCAGTTGATGGGCGCGATGTTGGCGCCCGCCCAGATCCAGAACTGCTCCCAGGGAGTGGAGTCCCTGGCCGTCTCGGGGATGGGCGCGATTCCATGGGCGTCGAACGTTGCGTCCGCAACTCCCTCGGGGTGCGTCGCCCCTTCAGGGGTCGGTCGGGTGTCCTGCATCGGTGGCCTCCGGGTGGGGTCGAGGCGTTGTGCTTGTGATCTGCCTCACTCAAGCACCGACGGCCGACCATGGCCTATGGGCGAAGCTCTAGTGAATTTCCGAAGGGGATGGATATTCTGACACCATGCTCAGCCTGCGCTCCCTAGCGGAGGACCGTTCACTGGAGCTGAACGTGCTCGTCGAGGGAGCAGGCGAGGCTCTCGGGGCGGAAGCCCTGTGGGTGCACAATACCGAGCTGCCCGATCCCTCCCCCTACATCCGGGAGAGAGAGCTCGTGCTCACCAACGGCCTCTGGCTGGGCACGACATCCGCCACCGAGTTCGTCGCGAACGTCGCCCGCGCCGGGGCGGTCGGCATCGTCTTCGGGCTTCGCGAGGCGACGCCCGTCACACCGGCGGAGCTCGTCCACGCGTGCCGCAACGCCGGGCTGCCCCTGGCCGAGCTTTCGGCCGACGTGCCCTTCACCGCCGTGTCGCAGGCAGCCGCCGCGGCGGTGGCCGAGCAGCGGCAGCAGGCGCTGGTGAGCATGGTCAGGCGGGGGAACGCGCTGGCCGACGCGATCTCCCAGGGGGCCGGCGCCTCGGGTGTGCTGCGTGTGCTCCGTCGCGACCACGACCTGCCGCTGGCCGTGGCCGACCGCATGGGGCGACTGCTGGCGACCGCTGGGGGCGAGCTGCGCGAGGAGGAACTGCGGATCGTCGCGGAGGGGCTCGCCCGCCACCCGCCGCCGCTCGAACTGGCCGTCGGCGAGGCCGGTACGGCGACGCTGTTCCTCGTCGGGGCGCTCGGTGAGGCCGACGCCGGACTGGTGTGCCTGCGTCCCGCGCACTCGCTCAGCAAGGCCGAGCACGACGCGCTCACGCAGGCCGCCCACTTCCTCAGCCTGGAGGTGGCCAGACGGCAGGCGGTGCAGGCGATCGAGATGCGCTTCGCCACCGAGCTCCTGGACATGATCCTGTCAGGTCCCTCACGCGCGGCCGAGGTTCCCGGGCGCCTCGAGGCGTTCGGCATCGACGCCTCGGGGCCGCTGGCGGTCTCGGCTCTGGCGTTCTCCGGCGAGGTCGCCACACTGCCCGGCCTGGCCGAGGCCGTCGTCGAGTTCTTCACCGCGGAGGCCACACCCGTCGTCGTGGCGGGCGGCAGCCAGGACGTGATCGCCGTGCACCCGTGGCGGCGCCCGGAACACGAGTTGCCCGCGATGGCGGAGCGGCTGGCGGCCACGCTGTCCCGCCGGTTCGACGACCGCAGGGTCGTCGTGGGTCTCGGCGGCGTCGCGGCGGGGTGGGCGATGCTGCGTTCCCCGCTGATGGAGTCCCGTGAGGCGTGCCGGGTGCTGCGCCGGGCCACGGGCAGGAGCGTCGCTCTCTTCGCCCAGCTCGGCACCCACCGGCTGCTGCTCGGCATGCAGGACGAGGAGACGCTGCGGCGGCTCGCCTCAGGCGTCCTCGGTCCGCTCCGCGCCCACGACCGGGAGCAGGGCGGGCAGCTCGAGGCGACCCTGCGGGCCTTCCTCGACCACGACGGTCACTGGGCGACCACGGCGCAGGCCCTGTACGTCCACGTCAACACCCTGCGCAACAGGCTGGCCCGCGTCACCGAGCTGACGGGGCGGGACGTCGGCACGACCGAGGGCAGAGTCGATCTCTTCCTCGCGCTGCAGGCCGACCCCGGGACGTGACCGGACACACCGCGAACCGTTCCCCGGTACGGCGCCGCCGCCCCCGAAGGTGACCGCTTCCTCGCAAACGGGCTACTCGACCGGGTAGACGTCGGCGTCCACCGAGGGTGGCTCCGGCTCGCGTGGGCTGAGTGCGGCGTCCCGTCCGGCTCTCGCGGCCAGGTCGCGACAGCGCAGGAACTCCACGTCACCGCACCCCAGGGCGTACTCCACGAGTCTGCGCAGGGCCATCGCGCGGGCCGGGCGCCCGGACAGGAACGGGTGGCTGGTGAGGTTGAACAGGCAGCCGTAGTGGCGCATCGCGTCAAGCTCGGCGCGCCACATGCTCTCGACCTTCCGCGGATCCTCGATCACCGAGCCGACGTGTGGCTGGGGCAGGAACGCGTACTGCTCCCAGTCGTCGAGCGACCAGTGCACAGGAAGCTCGACGAGCTCCCCCGACCGGGTGGAGAGCCGGTAGGGCCGGTCATCGGCCATGAGGGAGGAGTCGTAAAGCAGGCCGTGCTCGGCGACGAGCTCGGCCGTGAACCAGGTGGCCTCCCACATCGCCGCCCGGTGCCCGGAGATCTCGATCCCCTGCCGGGCGAACACCTCGAGGGCGCGTTCGAAGTCGGCCCGCTCCTCCTTCTCGCTCATCGAGGTCGGGGCGCGGTGGCTGTAGGAATGGTGGGCCACCTCGTGACCGCGCTCGACGATGCCCGCAGCCAGGCCGGGCCGCTGTTCCGCGACCCAGCCGGGGACGAAGAATGTCGCGGGCACACCGAGCTCGTCCAGCATGTCGAGCAGCCGTGGGACGCCGACCTCGGGGCCGTAGGCCTGGTGGGACATCGTCATGGCGTGCCGTGCGTAGCGCCTGCCATGGGCGAGGATGGGCGTCTCGGCGTCGACGTCGAACGTCAGCGTGGCGACGGCGGCGGCTCGGCCGCGCCAGGTGTCTGTCATGGCGGTTCTCCTCGGAGCGGTGAGCGTGGCGGCGGCGCCACGTGTCCGTCGGAGCGGGTTCTCCTCCGGATGGCGAACGTGGCGCCCCGCCGCGTCGGTTTCCCATCGTGCACGGGTTTCCTACGGGCACCCCGCCGGTTTCCCGTCGTGCACGGGTTTCCAACGTGCCACCCCGCCGGTTCCCCATCGTGTGCGGGTTCCCAACGTGACGCCCCGCCCCGCCGGTTTCCGTCGTGCGCGGATCCTTCTCGGGGCCGTGGGCGTGGCGCCCTGCCGCACCGACTGTCAGGCGGAGGGCGTCACGGACGATTCTGCCGTCTCCCGGGAATCGGCCCACTGCCGGGCGTTGCGCAGGCAGGCCATGGGGTGGAGCATCCCGGGGTCGAACGCCTCCAGGCCGACGCCGTCGGCCAGCCGTCTCGGGAAGTCGGGGTTGGCCAGCGCGCCACGGCCGAGCGACAGCAGGTCGGCGTGTCCCTCGGCGATGACGCGGGCGCCCTGGCCGACGTTGTGCATGTTGCCGTTGGCGATCACCGGCAGGCCGCTGATCTCGCGGGCCAGCGCGGTGATGGTCTGCCCGCCGTCGAGGCGCGCGGTCTCGATCCAGTCGCGCCCCTCGCTGGCCACGTGAATGTACGTCGCTCCCGCCTCGGCCAGCCGGGTGAAGATCAGCTTCGCGTCCTCGGCGCCACCGGGCCAGCGGTACTCGAAGTCGTTGACCTTGGTCTGCGAGACGCGGACGCCCACGGCGAACTCCGGTCCGACGGCGGCCCGCACCGCGGCCAGGACCTCGGCGACCAGCCGTACCCTGCCCTCGAGGGACCCTCCGTACTCGTCGGTGCGCAGGTTGGTGTAGTCGGTGAGGAACTGGTCCAGCAGGTATCCGTTGGCGGCGTGGAGCTCAACGCCGTCGAACCCGGCGGCCCGCGCGTTCTCCGCCGCGGCGGCGAAGCCTCCTATGGCCTGCGCGATGTCCTCACCGGTCATCTCCCTGGGGACGGCCCACGGCCCCCGGCCACCGTACTCGGGCATCTGCACCCCACGCGGTCGCAGCGCCGACGGCCCCGCGGTGTCCGAGCGGTAGTTGCTTCCCTGGGATATGGCTCCGGCGTGCATGAGCTGGGCGACCATCAGGGCGCCCTCGGCGTGCACCGCGTCGGTGACGGCCCGCCATCCTTCCACGTGCGCCGGGGACACCAGGCCAGGCTGGTCGAGGTAGCCCTGGCTGAAGACGGCGTCGGTGTAGGTGCCCTCGGTGATGACCAGGCCGAACCCGCCGCGCGCGAATCCGGCGTAGTAGTCGGCCATGTCGGGCGTCGGGACGCCCTCGGGCGTGGCCGAGACCCTGGTCATGGGCGCGACGGCGAGGCGGTTGGGAAGCCGGAGGCCGCCCAGCCTGACGGGGGCGAGGGCCGGATGCGGAGCGGTTTCTGGAGCGTTCGAACGGGTCATGACCGGGCCTGCTTTCCTGATCGTCTGTCGAGAGTGGCCGTGCCCGGGGAGAGCGGGTCTCCGGCCCCCAGGATGTCGACGGCCAGCGAGGTGGGTACGCCGCTGTTGATCACGGCGATGTCCTGCGGGCAGGCGGAGACGACCACGACGCAGTCCATCTCGGCCAGGAAGGTGATGCTCTCCCCCGCGCCGGACACCGCGGGCAGCCAGCTGAGGTCGTCGTGTTCGTCGACGGGGATGCGCATGAAGACGTTGATCGGCTGGGGCACGACCCGCAGGTCCGCGGTGAAGGGGAGCAGCGCCAGGCGGAGGTTGTCCGCGCACGAGGCGTGCCAGCCGGTGACGCCCAGCGAGGCGTATCGTTCCGGGTCGCACGCGGCGATGAGCATGTCGTGTCGGCCGCCGTAGGTGTCCTCGACCAGGGTCAGGACGGGACGGCGCCTGTTGGTGAAGAACTGCTCCCCGACCTTCGGGAACAGGCGGTTGGTCTGGGCCCGGGTGTGTGAGGCGCTGTGGTGCTCGGAGAGGTCGTCGCGGGCGAAGACGAACACGTCGCCCACCTGGCCGCCTTCGAGATCCACCACGCGCACCCGCTGCCCGGACGCCACGGGGACGGCACGTCCCTCACGCGCGGGGACGACGGTTCGCTGAAGGGTTGGACTGGCTGACATGGCTCGATCAAAACAGCTCGACCACCCGCAGGGCGATGGATGAAAGTCCTCTCTCGGGGCTCCTCACTGGAGGAATATCCATCGCTGCCGTTACGAACCGCGCACCACCGCGATCAGGGGGCTCAGGGCCGGGTCCGCGTTGGCCCGTTCCAGGGCGGCGACGAGGGAACGCTCGTAGGTGGGCATCGCCTCGGCCAGACGCGCCCGCCCCCCATCGGTGATCACCGTATAGACGCCGCGACGGTCGTCGACGCACAGGTTGCGCCGGGTCAGCCCGGCCCCTTCGAGACGGGCGGCCAGCCGGGTCACCGAGCTCTGGTTGAGCCCGAGCGCCCCTGACAGCTCCTGCATGCGCAGCTCACCGCCGGGAGCCTCGGCGAGCTCCGCCAGCGCGCGGTACTCCGACAGCCCGAGCCCGTGGCCACGCTGCAGCGACCTGGCGAGTTCGGCTTCCACCCGGGTGTGCAGAACGACGAACCTGTCCCAGGACATCTCAGCCCTCCGCGTTTTTCCTGCCCGGCAAGAGTCTACGTGCGCCAGCGACATTTACTTGTGCATACAAAATGTATGGACACATCACGCGCCTTTGACAGATCGGCGTATCTCCGGCCGCCTCACCAGGGCGGCCTGACCGCCTTCCGGCCCGTGCCGACGACAAAGAACCGACCGCGGACACGTCTGTCGGGACAGACCGATCGCAGGCACGCTTGTCGGGACGGACCGATCGCAAACGCGCCTGTCAGGAGGGGCCGGGAAGGCGTGGCCGTACCGGTGCGTCTTTGACCGACGCGGCCCCGCGCGGGTCGGGCGAGATCAGCCGGAGCGCTCGATGACGTAGTCGCACAGGGCGAGGTAGGCCTCGCGGGCCGGGGTTTCGGGGAGACCATAGAGGTCCTCGCGGGCCCGGTCGATCCAGGCGACCAGCTCGGCGCGGGCCCGGTCCATGGCCGGGTTCACCCGCAGCAGGCCCAGGGCCTCCTCGATGTCCTTCTCGGCCACGGGACCGGCCAGCAGCTCGCGCAGCCTGGCGTCCTCGGGCGCGTCGGACCTCAGGACGTACAGCACGGGCAGGGTGCGGATGCCCTCGCGCAGGTCGGTGCCCGGTGTCTTGCCGGACTCGATCGACTCCGAGGCGACGTCCAGCAGGTCGTCGCTGAGCTGCCAGCCAACTCCGATGGCCTCACAGGCCCTGGTCAGCCTGTCGACGATCTCCGGGGAGGCGCCGCTCAGCAGGGCGCCGAAGCGCCCGGAGGTGGCGATGAGGGACCCGGTCTTGTCGGCCAGCACGTCGATGTAGTGGGCCACGGCGTCCTCGCCCTGACGGGGGCCGACGGTCTCGCGGATCTGCCCGCGCACCAGACGGGAGAACGTCTGCGCCTGGATCCTGATGATGTCGGGACCCAGGTCCGCGAGGATCTCCGAGGCCTGGGCGAACAGGTAGTCACCGGTCAGGATGGCCACGGTGTTGTCCCAGCGGGCGTTGGCCGACGGGGAGCCCCTGCGCACCGGAGCCTCGTCCATCACGTCGTCGTGGTACAGCGTCGCCAGGTGGGTCAGCTCAATGACCACGGCCCCGGAGATCACTCCCGGGGCCTCGGGTGAGCCGAACTGGGCGGCGAGCAGCACGAGCATGGCCCGGAACCGCTTGCCACCCGCCTCGATGAGGTGCTTGGACGCCTCCGTGACGAAGGCGTCCTTACTCTCGACCGAGGAGCGGAGCAGCTTCTCGACCCGTGCCAGCCCGTCGGCGAGGTCCTGCGCCAGCCGCTCATCGACAAACGGAAGATCAACAACCGGTGGCGCAGCCATGAAGCCCTACTCCTCTAACGAATGAACAGCGCGGACGCAGCCTGGTCCGCCAGAGTGAGCAGCGGCTGCGGGAAAACCCCCAGCACTACGGTAGCCGCTGCCGCCAGGGCGACCACAGCCGAGGTGCCGACGCTGGGTGCGGCGACGCTCGGGCCGTCCGCCGCGGGCTCGTTGAAGAACATCAGCACGATCACACGAACGTAGAAGAACGCCGCGATCGCCGAGCTCACCACACCCACGATGACCAGCGGCAGCGCTCCCCCACCAACTGCGGCGGTGAACACGGCGTACTTGCCGAAGAAGCCGCTGGTCAGCGGGATGCCCGCGAAGGCCAGCAGGAAGAAGGCGAAGATGCCCGCGAGCAGCGGAGACCTCTTGCCGAGCCCCGCCCACCGGGACAGGTGCCCGGCCTCGCCACCCGCGTCGCGCACCATGGTGACGACCGCGAAGGCGCCGACCGTGGTGAACCCGTAGGCCGCCATGTAGAACAGGATCGCCGACAGCGACTGGGAGTTCTGGGTGGCGGTGTCGCCGATCGCGATCACGCCGGTGAGCAGGAAGCCCGCGTGCGCGATCGAGGAGTAGGCCAGCATGCGCTTGATGTCGGTCTGGGTGATCGCCAGGATCGCCCCGACGATCATCGTCAGGATCGCGACACCCCACATGACCGGGCTCCAGTCCCAGCCGAGGTTGCCCAGGGCGACCCAGAAGACGCGGAGCAGGGCGCCGAAGGCCGCGACCAGCACGGTCGAGGCCATCAGCGCGGTGACCGCGGTCGGCGCGCCCTGGTACACGTCGGGCTTCCACGCCTGGAACGGCGCGGCACCGATCTTGAACAGCAGGCCGACGGCGAGCATCGCGACACCGACGAGCAGCAGGGTCTGCTCCCCGGAAACGCTGCCCAGCGCCGCGCTGATGGCCTTCAGGTCGACCGACCCGGCGTAGCCGTACAGCAGGGCCATTCCGTACAGGAAGAAGGCCGAGGAGAACGCGCCGAGCAGGAAGTACTTGACCGAGGCCTCCTGCGAGAGCAGGCGGCGACGGCGGGCCAGGCCGCACAGCAGGTACAGCGGCAGGGACATGACCTCAAGGGCGACGAACATCACCAGCAGGTCGTTGGACGCGGGGAAGAGCAGCATGCCGCCGACCGCGAACAGCAGCAGCGGGTAGACCTCGGTCTGGGCGAACCCGCTGCGGACCGCCTCCTCCTCGTCCACGCTTCCCGGTACGGCCGCCGCCTGCGCGACGAACTGCTCGTCATCGCTGATCAGCAGCGTGCTGATGAAGGCCAGGATGAGGATGATGCCCCAGATGAACAGGGAGGGGCCGTCGACCGCGACCGCGCCCATGGCGGCCGCCTTCTCGGGCAGGCCGTTGGAGGCCGTCAGGATGGTCGTGACGAACGCGCCGAGCAACGCCAGCAGCGTGAGCGGCATCTGGATCGACTTGCGCAGGTAGCGAGGCGCGAACGCCTCGACCAGCACACCGATGATCGCCGCGCCGAACACGATCAGCATCGGGGACAGCAGCGCGTATTCGATCGTCGGCGCGGTGATGGTGGTGCCGTTCACTGCCCGGCCCCCTTCTTCTCAGCGACGGCCGGCGTGACGTGGACGTTGGAGATGTGGACGTTGGACAGCGTGTGGTCGACCGCCGGGTTGATGATGTCGAGCGCGGGCTTCGGGAAGAAGCCGAGGGCGATGATCACCGCGATCAGCGGGCCGACCACCCATCTCTCCCGGATGTCGAGGTCCGGGATGGCCTTGACGGACTCGGCCGTCGGGCCGTTCATCGTGCGCTGGTACATCCACAGGATGTACACGGCCGCCAGGATCACGCCGCTGGTGGCGATGACCGCCGGGACGACGTAGCGCTCGTAGGTGCCGAGCAGCACCATGAACTCGCTGACGAACGTGGACAGACCCGGCAGCGAGAGGCCGGAGAGCCCGGCGATCAGGAAGGTGCCCGCCAGCAGCGGGGCGACCTTCTGCACGCCTCCGTAGTCGGCGATCTGGCTGGAACCGCGGCGGTAGATCAGGAATCCGGCGATCAGGAACAGCGCGCCGGTCGAGAAGCCGTGGTTGACCATGTAGAGCGTGGCGCCCGCGCCCGCGTCCGTGGTCATCGCGAAGACGCCCAGCGCGATGAAACCGAAGTGCGAGATCGAGGTGTAGGCGATCAGGCGCTTCATGTCGGTCTGGCCGATGGCCACGATCGCGCCGTAGACGATGCCGATCACCGAGAGCACGATCACCAACGGCGTGAAGAACTTGGCCGCGTCGGGGAACAGCTCGAGGCAGAAGCGGAGCATGCCGTAGGTGCCGACCTTGTCCAGCACACCGACCAGGAGCACGGCCGCGCCCGCGGGAGCCTGCGCGGCGGCGTCGGGCAGCCAGGTGTGGAACGGCCACAGCGGCGCCTTGACCGCGAACGCGACGAAGAAGCCGAGGAACAGCCACTTCTGCGTGGTCGGGTCCTGGATGACCCCGATCAGCTCGGGGAACATGAAGGTGCCCTTCTCGGCGATCACGTAGAGCGCGATCACCGCGACCAGCATGAGCAGGCCGCCGAAGAGCGAGTAGAGCAGGAACTTCACGGCCGCGTAGGACCGCTGGGCGCCGCCGTACGACCCGATCATGAAGTACATCGGGATCAGCATGGCTTCGAAGAAGACGTAGAAGAGGAAGACGTCGGTCGCCGCGAAGACGCCGATCATCATCGCTTCCAGCACCAGCAGCAGCGCGAAGTAGGTCTTCACCGAGCGCTTCGGCGGGGCCGCGGCCCCGGTGCCGTCCGCGTCGTGCCAGGAGGCCAGGATCACGATCGGCACGAGGATCGCCGACAGCGCGATCAGCACCAGGGCGATGCCGTCGACGCCGACGCCGTAGTGGACCCCGAAGCGCGGGATCCAGTCGTAGGTCTCGGCGAACTGGAAGCGGGTCTCCTTGGCGGCGCCGAGGGCCGGGTTGAACCTGGCCGCCATGACGGCGGTCAGGACCAACACGACCAGCGAGACCGCCAGGGCGAGCTGCTTGGCGAGCTTGTCACTCTTGACAAGGGAGACACCCACCGCGCCCAGTACGGGCACGGCCATCAGGGTCGAGAGCCAGGGCATCACATGTTCCCTACGTAGAGCAGCGCGCCAACGACCACGGCGGCACCGAAGAGGATGGACAACGCGTAGGACCGTACGTAGCCGGTCTGGATGCGGCGCAGTCGCCCGGAGGTGCCGCCGATCGCCGCGGCCAGCCCGTTGACCAGGCCGTCGATGCCACGGTTGTCGAAGAACACCGCGAACCGGGTCAGCCACTGACCGGGACGCATGAACAGCGCCTCGTTGAGGGCGTCGCCGTACAGGTCACGGCGGGCGAAGGTGGTGAGGAACGAGCCGCGCGGGGCGACCCGGGGCACCTCGGCGGCGCCGTACCTGAACCAGGCGAAGGCGACGCCGACGGCGACCAGCGCGAGCGTGGCCAGGCCGGGGGTGGTGAACGGGTTGAACTCCGGCTCCTCCGCAGGCAGGCCGACGGCCGGGGCGAGGAAGTGCATGAACCGGTTGCCCAGGATCAGGTAGCCACCCAGGAAGATCGACCCGATGGACAGGATGATCAGCGGCACGGTCATGACCGCGGGCGACTCGTGCGGGTGGGCGTCCTCAGCCCAGCGCTTCTTGCCGAAGAAGGTCATGAAGACCATCCGCGACATGTAGAAGCCGGTGATGCCCGCGCCGACGACGGCCAGCCAGCCCAGGATCGGGCTGTGGTGCACGGCCGTCTCGATGATGCCGTCCTTGGTGAAGTAGCCGGACAGCAGCGGGAAGCCGATGATCGCCAGGTAGCCGATGATGAACGTGATCGCGGTGATCCGCATCACCGGGAACAGGCCGCCGTACTTGCGCATGTCGACCTCGTCGTTCATGCCGTGCATGACCGAACCGGCGCCGAGGAACATGTTGGCCTTGAAGAAGCCGTGCGTGATCAGGTGCGCGATGGCGAAGGTGTAGCCGACCGGGCCGAGGCCCGCGCCGAGCATCATGTAGCCGATCTGCGACATCGTCGAACCGGCCAGGCCCTTCTTGATGTCGTCCTTGGCGCAACCGATGATCGCACCGGCGAGCAGCGTGGCCACACCGACGATCGTCACGACGAGCTGCGCGGTCGGGGCCGCCTCGAAGAACGCGCCGGACCTGACGACCAGGTAGACACCGGCGGTGACCATGGTCGCGGCGTGGATGAGGGCCGAGACCGGGGTCGGGCCCTCCATCGCGTCCAGCAGCCAGGACTGCAGCGGCAGCTGGGCGGACTTACCGCACGCGCCCAGGAGCAGCAGCAGGCCGATGGCGGTCAGCGTGCCCTCTGAGGCGCCGCCCGCGGCGCCGAAGACCTGCTTGAAGGCGACCGAGCCGAACGTGGTCCAGATCGTGAAGATCGCGATCAGCAGGCCGAAGTCACCGACGCGGTTGACGATGAAGGCCTTCTTGGCCGCGACCGCCGCGGAGGGCTTGAACTGCCAGAAGCCGATCAGGAGGTAGGACGCCAGACCGACGCCCTCCCAGCCGATGAACAGGCCGACGTAGTTGTCCGACAGCACCAGCAGGAGCATCGCCGCCACGAACAGGTTCAGGTAGGCGAAGAAGCGGCGCCGGTCGGGGTCGTGCGCCATGTAGCCGATCGAGTAGATGTGGATCAGCGAACCCACACCGGTGATCAGCAGGGCGAAGCTGATCGACAGCGGGTCGATCAGCACGCCCATGTCGGCGACGCCGGGAATGAACTGGTAGAGCGTGACCGCCGCGCGGCGCTTGTCCGGGGACAGTCCGAGCAGCTCGGCGAAGGTGGCGACGGCGACCACGAAGGCGGCCAGCGACATGGCGACGCCGAGGAAGTGCCCCCAGCGGTCGGTACGGCGGCCGCCCAGCAGCAGGATCGCGGCACCGAGCAGCGGCAGCGCGATCATCAGCCAGGAGACCCCGATCACTCCACCGGAGTGCTGGACGATCTCAGCGGGAGATTGCACCTGCCACCTCTTAGTACTTCAGCAGGCTGGCGTCGTCGACCGACGCTGACCTGCGGGTTCGGAAGATCATCACGATGATGGCAAGGCCGATCACGACCTCGGCCGCGGCCACCACCATCACGAAGAACGCGATGATCTGGCCGTCCAGGTTGCCGTGCTGTCTGGCGAAGGTGACGAAGGCGAGGTTGCAGGCGTTGAGCATGAGCTCGACGCACATGAACACCACGATCGCGTTGCGCCGCGTCAGCACGCCGATGGCGCCGATCGCGAACAGCAGCGCGGAGAGCACCAGGTAGTGGGTGGTCACTTGGCGTCCTCCTGCCGGGTCGTCTCCTGCACCGCGCCGTCGTGCGCGGCCTCGTCCTCGACGACGGCCCCCGCGTCCTGACGCGCGGCGTCGTCCCTGGCCTCCTCGTCCTCGCCGCCCCCGCCGGGGCCGTCCTCGACGAGGACGTCCTTGGCCAGGAGCTGCTTGACGATCGCGGCCTTGCGGGGGTCGGTCGGCATGACGCCGTCCTCCTCCTCGTGCCTGGCGAGCACCCGGTTGATCGACTTGGCCGAGACCGTGCCGTCCGGCAGCAGGGCGGGCATGTCGATGGCGTTGTGCAGGGCGTAGGTGCCGGGGCCGGGCAGCGGCGAGGGCTGCGGGCCGCCGAAGCGGGCGCGGGCCAGGTCTCGCTGGGTGGCCTTCGGCCGTACGCGCTCGCGGTGGGCCAGGACCATCGCGCCGAGCGCCGCGGTGATCAGCAGCGCCGAGGTGACCTCGAAGGCGAAGACGTACCTGGTGAAGACCAGCTGGGCCAGGCTGGGCACGTTGCCGCCCGCCTGCTTGACCGCGTTGCCCAGGCCGGTCGCCGGGGCGAACGCCGTGTTGCCGATCCCCAGCGCGAGCAGGGCGGCGAAGCCCAGGCCCGCGACGGCCGCCCAGAACCGCTGCCCCTTGATCGTCTCGACCAGCGAGTCCGCCGAGTCGACGCCGACGAGCATCAGCACGAACAGGAAGAGCATCATGACGGCGCCGGTGTAGACGATGATCTGCACCGCGGCGAGGAAGGGAGCGTCCTGGACGGCGTAGAGCACCGCCAGGGAGAGCATGACCACGCCCAGCATCAGGGCCGAGTAGACCGCCTTGCGGCTGAAGACGAGGCCGAGGGCCGCGGAGACAGAGACGACCGCCAGCACCCAGAACGTGATGGTCTCACCCATTGTTTCGTCCCAGCCGGTAGTAGTCCTCTTCGCTCTCGCCGAGACGCATGGCGTGGGGCGGGGCCTCCATGCCGGGCCCGAGCGGCGCGAGGAGCATCTCCTTGGTGTAGATGAGGCTCTCACGGCTCGAATCGGCGAGCTCGAATTCGTTGGTCATGGTCAGCGCGCGGGTCGGACAGGCCTCGATGCACAGACCGCACAGGATGCACCGCAGATAGTTGATCTGGTAGGTGCGCCCGTAGCGCTCACCCGGCGAGAAACGCTGCTCGTCGGTGTTGTCCGCTCCCTCGACGAAGATCGCGTCAGCCGGGCAGGCCCAGGCGCACAGCTCGCAGCCGACGCACTTCTCCAGGCCGTCGGGCCAGCGGTTGAGCTGGTGACGACCGTGGAAACGCGGAGCCGTCGGCCGCTTCTCCTCGGGGTAGTTGACCGTTTCGACCTTCTTGAACATCGTGTGGAAGGTCACGCCGAACCCCTTGACGGAGTTCAGCCAATCAGTTGCTCCCACTGGGAACCTCCTTGCGCGCCACCCCGTGGTAGTGCGGCAGGTCGAGCGGCGGGACGGGGAAACCGCCCGCGGCCGGTTCGGCGTCGAGGTGCGCGAACTCCGCCTCGACCTGGGCTGCCTTGGCCTCCCTGCGCTTCTGCAGCACGTTGTCGAAACGCCACCACAGCGCGAAGCACCCGACGAGCACGAGCCCGCCCAGCATCAGGATCAGCTGCCTGTTGACGCCCGGGATCTGCAGGGCCTTCATGGTCGCGACCAGGAGGATCCAGCCGAGGTTGATCGGGATGAGGATCTTCCATCCGAGGGCCATCAGCTGGTCGTAGCGGACTCGCGGCAGCGAGGCGCGGCACCAGATGAAGAACGAGAAGACGAGCACCATCTTGAGGAAGAACCAGAGCAGCGGCCACCAGCCGGCGTTCGCCCCGTCCCACAGGGAGATCGGGAACGGCGCCCGCCAACCGCCCATGAACAGGGTGATCGAGACCGCGGAGACGACGAAGACGTTGACGTACTCGGCGAGCATGATGACCGCGAACTTCAGCGAGTTGGAGTACTCGGTCTGGAAGCCGCCGACCAGCTCACCCTCACCCTCGGGCAGGTCGAAGGGGACCCGGTTGGTCTCGCCGAGCATCGTGACGATGTAGACGAGGAAGGAGGGGATCAGCAGGATCATGTACCACGAGGGCAGATGGATGGTGAGGCCGAGCAGCGTGACGGCCCTGCCCCCCGCCTGCGAGGCGACGATCTCCGAGGTGGACAGCGTCCCGGCGTACAGGAAGACACCGACGAACGACAGGCCCATCGCGATCTCGTAGGAGACCACCTGGGCGCTGGCCCGCAGGCCGCCCAGGATCGTGTACGGCGAGCGCGAGCCCCAGCCCGCCAGGACGATGCCGTACACGCTGATCGAGGCCATCGCCAGCACCAGCAGCACCGCGACCGGCAGGTCGGTCAGCTGCAGCGGCGTCGTGACGCCGAACATGGAGACCATCGGCCCCATCGGGATGACCGAGAAGGCGAGGAAGGCCGGGACCGCCAGGACGACCGGGGCGATGAAGTAGATCACCTTGTCCACGGTCCTGGGCATCAGGTCTTCCTTGAGACCCATCTTCAGGCCGTCGGCCACCGACTGCAGGAGGCCGAACTTGCCCGCCCTGTTGGGGCCGTAGCGGTTCTGCATGCGGGAGATGAGCTTGCGCTCGAACCACACGCCGAACAGCACGCCCAGCATCAGGACGACGAAGATGACGACGGCCTTGATGATGATGATCCAGAGCGGGTCCTTACCGAAGTCGGCAAGGGACGGATCGCCCGCCACCGCAAGCACGCGCGTATTCATTGGTCGCTCACCGCTCCTCATTCACTTCGCGGACGGCGCCCGTACCGGAGGCGTGCTCCGTGGTCACGGGCTCGCCGGCCGTCGCGCCGGAGGCATCCCCGGCGAACACGGCGCTCGCCGCGTCGGGCTCGCTCCCGCCCGCGGCGCCGATCCTGACGACGTCACCGGCCGTGGCGCGCAGGTCCCGGGTCACCGAACGGCCCGCGGAGTTCGCGGGCAGCCACACGACCCTGTCGGGCAGGTCGGCGATCAGCACCGGCAGGCTCAGCGAGCCGCCCTCGGCGGTGACGGTGATCTTGTCACCGTCCGCGAGGCCGGACTCGGCCGCGGTCGCCGCGGACACCAGCGCGACCCCGGCGCGGGCGGTACCCGCGAGGTACGGCTCGCCGTCCTGCAGGCGCCCGTCGTCGAGCAGCTGGTGCCAGGTGGCGAGGATCGCCTCCCCCTCCTTCGGGGCGGGGGCCGACCGGCCGCCGACGCTCGGGGCCGCGGCGCGGGAGCCGCGCCAGGCGCCGAGTGAGGCGAGCTCGCGGCGGGCGGCCGCGGGGTCGGGCAGGCCGAGGTGCACGTCCATGTGGTCGGCGATCGCGGAGACGACCCGCAGGTCGCTCATGATGCCGGGGACCGGGAGCGCCTCCTCGAACGTACGGCCGCGTCCTTCCCAGTTGACGAACGTGCCGGACTTCTCGGTCACCGTGGCGACCGGCAGCACCACGTCGGCGCGGTCGGTGACCGCGCTGGGGCGCTGTTCGAGGCTCACGATGAACGGGGTGTTCTCCAGGGCCGCGAGGGCGGCCTCCGGGTCGGCCAGGTCGTAGGGGTCGACACCGGCGACGACGAGGGCGTCGAGCTCCCCGCCGAGCGCCGCGGCCAGGATCTCGGAGGTGTCGCGGCCAGGGGCCGTGGGCAGGGAGGTGACGTTCCATGCCCTGGCCACCTCGGCGCGGGCGGTCTCGTCGTCGATCGGCCTGCCGATGGGCAGCAGGTTCGGCAGTGCACCGGCCTCGATGGCACCGCGCTCACCGGCGCGGCGCGGGACCCAGGCCAGGCGGGCGCCGCTCGCGTCGGCGAGCCGTACCAGCGCCGACAGCGCACCGGGCACGGTGGCGAGCCGCTCACCGGCGAGGATGATCGCCCCCTGCTGCCTGACCGTCTCCGAGATCGGCGAGACGCCGGAGATCAGGTCCTCGACGGCGGCGGTCTCCTCGCCGGGCAGCGTGCGCACCAGCGTGCCGCCCATCTTGGCCAGGCCCTCGGTGGCGAACGGCGCGACCGAGAAGACCTTCAGGCCCTTCTTGCGCCAGGCCTTGCGCAGGCGCAGGAAGACGATCGGCGACTCCTCGTCGGGCTCGAAGCCGACCAGCAGCACGGCCGGGGCCTTCTCCAGATCGCGGTAGCGGATCTCGATGCCCTTGCCCGCGACGGCGTGCGCGAGGAAGCGCTCCTCCTCCGCGGAGTGCGGCCTGGCGCGGAAGTCGACGTCGTTTCCGCCGAGCGCGATCCTGGCGAACTTGGCGTAGCCGTAGGCCTCCTCGACGGTGACCCGGCCACCGACGAGCACGCCCGCCCTGCCGTGGGCCGCGGCCAGCCCCTTGGCCGCGGCGGCGAGCGCCTCGGGCCAGGACGCCGGAACCAGACGACCCTCCTCGTCACGGACGAGGGGGGTCTTCAACCGGTTCGGCTGGGTGGCGTAGGTGAAGGCCCAGCGGCCCTTGTCGCAGTTCCACTCCTCGTTGACCTCGGGGTCGTCCCCGGCCAGACGGCGGGTGACCTTGCCGCGGCGGTGGTCGGTGCGCAGCGAGCAGCCGCTGGCGCAGTGCTCGCACGCGCTGGGCGTCGAGACGAGGTCGAACGGGCGGGCCTGGAAGCGGTAGGCGGCGCCGGTCAGCGCGCCGACCGGGCAGATCTGGATGGTGTTGCCGGAGAAGTAGGACTCGAACGGCTCGCCGTCGGCGGTCCTGACCTGCTCCTTGGCCCCGCGCTCGAAGAACTCGATGAGCGGGTCACCGGCGATCTCGTCGGAGAAGCGGATGCAGCGCGCGCACTGGACGCAGCGCTCACGGTCCAGCAGCACCTCGGTCGACAGCGCGATGGGCTTGGGGAAGGTCCGCTTGCTCTCCTCGAAGCGGCTCTCGCCCTGGCCGTTGGACATGGCCTGGTTCTGCAGCGGGCACTCGCCGCCCTTGTCGCAGACCGGGCAGTCGAGCGGGTGGTTCAGCAGCAGCAGCTCCATGACGCCGCGCTGCGCCTTCTCCGCGACCGGCGAGGTGAGCTGGGTCTGCACGACCATGCCGGGCGCGACCTCGATGGCGCAGGACGGCTGCGGCTTCGGGAAGCCCCTGCCGTTGCCCGCGTCCGGGATGTCCACCAGACACTGGCGGCAGTTGGCCGCCGGGTCGAGCAGCGGGTGGTCACAGAACCTGGGGATCTGGATGCCGAGCAGCTCGGCCGCCCGGATGATCAGCGTGCCCTTCGGGACGCTCACCTGGAAACCGTCGATGGTGAGGGTTACCAGGTCTACCGGCGTCTGCGCCGGGGTGGTCGCTTCGACGGTCATGGCGCCTCCTCCGTCGGCCTCATGACCGAAACGGTGCTGTGCTTGCTGGTTGCCTCGCGCCCGGTCACCTGTTGTTCCCCCAGACCGTGGAGGGAGCGTGGTCGAACGGGCAGCCGCCGATCTCGAAGTGCTTGAGGTACTCGTCCCTGAAGTACTTCACCGACGAGTGGATCGGGCTGGTCGCACCGTCACCCAGGGCGCAGAAGGAGCGGCCCAGGATGTTGTCCGCGATGTCGGTGATCGTGGTCAGGTCCTCTTCGGTGCCCTGACCCTTCTCAAGGCGCTTGAGCACCTGCTTGAGCCAGTAGGTGCCCTCCCGGCAGGGGGTGCACTTGCCGCAGGACTCGTGCGCGTAGAACTCGGTCCAGCGGAGTACGGCGCGCACCACGCAGGTGGTCTCGTCGAAGATCTGCAGGGCCCGGGTGCCGAGCATGGAGCCCTTGGCCCCGACCGACTCGAAGTCGAGCGGGACGTCCAGGTGCTCGTCGGTGAAGATCGGCGTGCTCGAGCCGCCCGGAGTCCAGAACTTGATCTGGTGCCCCTCACGGATTCCGCCCGCCATGTCGAGCAGCTCGCGCAGCGTGATGCCGAGCGGGGCTTCGTACTGGCCGGGGCGGGTGACGTGGCCGCTCAGCGAGAAGATGCCGAAGCCCTGGGACTTCTCCGTGCCCATCCCCGCGAACCAGTCGGCCCCGTTGGAGATGATGGAGGGAACACTGGCGATCGACTCCACGTTGTTCACGACAGTCGGCGAGGCGTAAAGGCCCGCCACGGCCGGGAAGGGGGGCTTGAGCCGAGGTTGGCCGCGATAGCCCTCCAGCGAGTCGAGCAGAGCCGTCTCCTCGCCGCAGATGTAGGCGCCCGCCCCGCTGTGGACCACCAGCTCCAGGTCGAAACCTGTGCCGAAGATGTCCCTGCCGAGCAGGCCCTTGTCGTAGGCCTCCGCGACCGCGGCCTGCAGGCGGCGGATGACGTGCAGCACCTCGCCGCGCACGTAGATGAAGGCGTGGTTGGCGCGGATGGCGTAGGAGGCGATGATGATGCCCTCGACCAGCGAGTGCGGGTTGGCCATCATCAGCGGGATGTCCTTGCAGGTTCCCGGCTCGGACTCGTCGGCGTTGACCACCAGATAGTGCGGCTTGCCGTCACCCTGGGGGATGAAGCCCCACTTCATGCCGGTCGGGAAGCCCGCGCCGCCTCGGCCTCGCAGGCCGGAGTCCTTGACGGCCTGGATGACGGCGTCCGGGTCCATGCCCAGCGCCTTCCTGGCCGCCGTGTAGTCGCCGTAGCCGTCCAGGGTGAAGGAGTCCGGCTGGTCCCAGTTGGCCGTCAGGACCGGGGTGAGAGTCGTCATGATGGCTCAGGAGCCTTCCATCCGTTGGCCTTGGCGATCTTCAGGCCCTCCAGGGAGGGGCCGTTCGCCGAGGGACCGTCACCGGCCAGGCCGTCGGGCAGGCCGGACAGCACGCGTGAGGCCTCCTTGAAGGTGCACAGCCTCTTCGGGCCCCGGGTCGGCGAGACCTCCTTGCCGGCCTTCAGGTCGTCGACGAGCTGCTTGGCCGACTCCGGCGTCTGGTTGTCGAAGAACTCCCAGTTCACCATCATCACGGGGGCGAAGTCACACGCGGCGTTGCACTCGAGCCGCTCCAGCGAGACCTTCCCGTCCGGGGTCACCTCGTCGTGGCCGACTCCGGCGTGCTCGGACAGCTCGTCCCAGATCTGGTCGCCGCCCATGACGGCGCACAGCGTGTTGATGCACACGCCGACGTGGTAGTCCCCCATCGGCTTGCGCTTGTACATCGTGTAGAACGTGGCCACGCCGACCACTTCGGCCTTGCTCACGCCCAGCATCTCGGCGCAGAACTCGTGGCCGTCGTCGGAGACGTAGCCGTCCTCGGACTGCACCAGGTGCAGCAGGGGAAGCAGGGCCGACCTCGGCTTGGGGTAGCGGCCGATGATCTCCTTGGCGTCGCGCTCAAGGCGCTCGCGAACCTCCGGTACATATGTCACCGGTCCACACCTCCCATGACGGGGTCGATCGAAGCCACTGCCGAGATGACGTCGGCGACCATGCCGCCTTCGCACGTCGCGGGCATGGCCTGCAGGTTCGTGAAGGACGGGTCGCGGAAGTGCACGCGGTAGGGGCGGGTGCCACCGTCGCTGACCACGTGGGCGCCGAGCTCGCCTCTGGGCGACTCGACCGAGGCGTACGCCTGCCCGGCCGGGACGCGGAAGCCCTCGGTGACCAGCTTGAAGTGGTGGATCAGCGCTTCCATCGAGCCGCTCATGATGTGCGCGATGTGGTCGGGCGAGTTGCCCAGGCCATCGGGACCGAGCGCGAGCTGCGCGGGCCAGCCGATCTTCTTGTCGTCCACCATCACACGGCCGCCCTTGAGCGGCCCGGAGAGCCGGTCGAGAGCCTGCTCAATGATCTTGAGTGACTCCTCCATCTCGGCCACCCGCACGAGGTAGCGGCCGTAGACGTCGGCGGTCTTCTCGGTCGGGACGTCGAACTCGTAGGTCTCGTAGCCGCAGTAGGGCTGCGACTTGCGCAGGTCCCACGGCAGGCCCGCGGCCCGCAGCATCGGCCCGGTGACGCCCAGCGCCATGCAGCCGGTGAGGTCGAGGTAGGCGATGTCCTTGGTGCGGGCCAGGTAGACCGGGTTGGCGTCGAGCATCTTGCGCATGTCCTTGATGCGCCCCGGCATGACCTTGAGCAGCTCGCCGACCTTGTCCACGGCGCCCGCGGGCAGGTCGACGGAGACGCCGCCGGGACGGACGTAGGCCATGTTCATCCGCAGGCCGGTGATGTACTCCATCACGTCGAGCACCATCTCGCGCTCGCGGGACCCGAAGAGGAACGGCGTGGTCGCGCCGAGCTCCATGCCGAAGGTGCCGATGGCGACCATGTGCGAGGAGATGCGGGTCAGTTCCATCATCATCACGCGGATGGCCTGGGCCCGCTCCGGGATGCGGTCGGTGATGCCGAGCAGCTTCTCGACGCCCATGCAGTAGGCCGTCTCGTTGAAGATCGGCGCCAGGTAGTCCATGCGGGTGACGAACGTGGTCCCCTGGGTCCACGTCCTGTACTCGATGTTCTTCTCGATGCCGGTGTGCAGGTAGCCGATGACCGTGCGGGCCTCGGTGACCGTCTCGCCGTCCAGGTTCAGGACCAGGCGGAGCACGCCGTGCGTCGACGGGTGCTGCGGGCCCATGTTGACGACGAGCTGCTCGTCCTGCTGGCCGGTGAGGGTTTCGACCAGTTCCGTCCAGTCGTTGCCTGAGACGGTGTAGACCTTGCCCTCCGTGGCCTCCTCGTACGGAGCACTCACGAGTACGTCCTCCTCTGGTCGGGCGCGGGGATCTGGGCGCCGCGGTACTCGACCGGGATTCCGCCGAGCGGGTAGTCCTTGCGCTGGGGGTGGCCGTCCCAGTCGTCGGGCATCATGATGCGGGTCAGCGCCGGGTGGCCGTCGAAGACGATTCCAAAGAAGTCCCAGGTCTCCCGCTCGTGCCAGTCGTGGGTCGGGTAGACAGAGACCGTGGAGGGAATGTGCGGGTCGGCGTCGGGGCAGGAGACCTCGAGGCGCAGGCGCCGGTTGTGGGTGATCGAGCACAGGTGGATCACCGCGCGCAGTTCCTCGCCCTCGAGGTGCGGGTAGTGCACGCCGGAGACGCCGAGCGAGAGCTCGAAGCGGAGGGCGGGGTCGTCGCGCAGGGTCCTGGCGACCTCGAGCAGGCGCTCACGCTTGACGTGGAAGGTCAGCTCGCCGCGGTCGACGACGACCCGCTCGATCGCGTCGCCGAGGTCGGCGCCGAGCGCGCGCTCGAGCTCGTCGGCGACGGTGTCGAAGTAGCCGCCGTACGGGCGGGGGGTTGACAGCTCGGGCCTGCGCCGTACGACCAGGCGGCCGTAGCCGGAGGTGTCACCGCTGCCCGAGGCGCCGAACATGCCCAGGCGGGCGATCGGCTCCTCCGGGACCTCGGGGAGGTTGTCACTGCTCATGTCGGTCCCTCACCGCTCCTCGTCCGCCGCGCGGGCCTCGCCGCTCTCGCACCTCATTTGGCGGTCCCCTGGTCGATCAGGGGCAGCGTCCGCAGAGCCTGCAGTTCGAGCTCGTCGATCTGCTTGGCACGGTGCGCGCCGAACTTCATGTTCTGGATCTTGTCGTGCAGCTTCACGATCGCGTCGATGAGCATCTCGGGCCGCGGCGGGCAGCCGGGCAGGTAGATGTCGACGGGGACGACGTGGTCCACGCCCTGCACGATGGCGTAGTTGTTGAACATGCCGCCGCTCGAGGCGCACACGCCCATGGCGATGACCCACTTGGGCTCGGCCATCTGGTCGTAGATCTGGCGCAGCACCGGCGCCATCTTCTGAGAGAGCCTGCCCGCCACGATCATCAGGTCGGCCTGCCGCGGAGACGCCGAAGCGCGCTCCATGCCGAAGCGCGCCAGGTCATGCTTGGGACCGCCGGTGGACATCAGCTCGATGGCGCAGCAGGCGAGACCGAAGGTCGCCGGCCAGACGGAGTTCTTACGCGCCCAGCCTGCGACCTGCTCGACCGTGCTGAGCATGAACCCGCTCGGAAGTTTCTCTTCAAGACCCATGTCTAGTCCCAGTCCAAACCCTTGCGGCGCCACACGTACGCGTAGGCCACGAGCACGGTGACGATGAACAGCACCATCTCGACCAACCCGAAGACCCCGAGCTGGTCGAACGCGACCGCCCACGGGTAGAGGAAGATGATCTCGATGTCGAACACGATGAACAGCATCGCGGTGATCATGTACTTCAGCGGGAAGCGTCCACCGCCGACAGGCTGGGGCGTCGGCTCGATCCCGCACTCGTAGGCGTCGAGTTTCGCGCGGTTCCAGCGCCTGGGACCGGTGAAGGGGGCGATCGTCACCGAGAAGATCGCGAATCCCGCCGCGAGAACGGCGAGCACCAGGATGGGTGCGTACAACTCCATCGCTACGCCTCCTCTCCCATCTCCACGCGCGCCGGCGCGCAGCTCATCGTGTGGTTTCGTTGTGCAAGTCTAGGCAGGGCGATCATCGCTCTTGGTTCCGGATTCTGGGTGTTCGCCGAGGTCATGCCGACGGCACAACCTTCGAGAGAGCGTTGATGATGCGGTCGGACGCATCGCCTCGCCGGTCGGTGAGGTTACCAAGGAGTTTGAGGGCGAAGTGCATCAGGCGGGGATGCGGCAGCGCGTGACGGGCGGCGAAGTCCATCACCCCGCGGTGCCCGATGAGCTCGACGAACCCTCTGCCCAGGGTGAAGTATCCGCCGTAGGCGTCCTTCAGTGTCTGAGGGTAGGCCCGTAGCACGCGCTCGCGCTGCGCGGGGGTCGTCCGACCCAGCGCCTGGACGATGGTCTCGGCCGCGATGCGACCGCTCTCCATCGCGTAGGCGATGCCCTCTCCATTGAATGGGTTGATCATGCCGCCCGCGTCGCCGACCAGCACCAGGCCCCGGGTGTAGTGGGGCTGGCGGTTGAAGGCCATCGGCAGCGCGGCTCCCCTGATGGGAGCGGTCATGTTCTCCTCGACATAACCCCACTCTGGGGGCATGCCCTTGACCCAGCGCTTGAGCAGGTCCCGGTAGTCCATGCCCTTGAACGACTCGCTGGTGTTCAGCAGCCCGAGGCCCACGTTCGAGGTGCCGTCGCCGACCCCGAAGATCCAGCCGTAGCCGGGCAGCAGCGTGTCGCCGTCCCACAGCTCCAGCCAGGTCTCCAGGTAGTCATCGTCGTGGCGAGGGCTCTCGAAGTAGGTGCGCACGGCCACGCCCATCGGGCGGTCCTCGCGCTTGTGCAGCCCCATCGCCAGCGAGACGCGGGTCGAGTTGCCGTCCGCGGCGACCACGAGACGGGAGCGGTAGGAGACCTCCTCGCCGTCCTTCTTCGCGGTCACACCCACGATGTGGCCGCTCCGGTCGTCGAGGATCGGGGCGACGACGTTGACGCCCTGCAGCAGGCGGACACCGCCGCGCACCGCGTTGGCCGCGAGGATCTCGTCGAAGTCCTGGCGGGTGCGGACCAGACCGAAGTCCGGATAGCTGGAGAGCTGGGGCCAGTCGAGCTCGAAGCGCATCCCGCCACCGACCACGCGCAGGCCCTTGTTCCTGACCCAGCCGGGGGCGTCGATGTCGATTCCCATGGCGATGAGCTGCTTGACCGCTCTGGGCGTCAGCCCGTCGCCGCAGACCTTCTCACGGGGAAATGTGGTTTTCTCGAGCAACAGGACGTCGAGCCCGGCCTGTGCGAGATGGAAAGCGGTTGTCGAACCGGCGGGCCCGGCGCCGACGACGATGACGTCGGCGTCAGCCTCAGCGACATTCCGCTGTATGGCGGCTGGCACGGTCACGGGACCTGTCCTGTCCTACACGCTTTGACGGCCTCGGGGTGAGGGGCCTTTCGTTCCTTTGTGAAGACCTTCACAAACTTGTCGGGCCGAAGTCTAACCCCTTTACGGGGTGAAGTGTCAGGCGGGTACTGCTATCGCCTGTCAATCTTCACGCAGGCTTATATGCACGGTGAAGCGCCACGATACCCAGCGCGAGATTACGCCAGGCGACCCGCTCCCACCCCGCCCCCTGAATGATCTTCGCCAGCCCCGCCTGGTCCGGCCAGGCCCTGATCGACTCCGCCAGATACTCGTACGAGTCGTCGTTGGAGCCGACCAGTTTCGCGGCCTGGGGCATGAGTTTCATGAGGTACTGCGAGTAGATCAGGTCGAACGACTTCACCGTGGGGTGGGAGAACTCCAGGATCACCAGGCGCGCGCCCGGCTTGGCCACCCTCAGCATCTCGCGCAGCGCCTGCCCGGTGTCCTGCACGTTGCGCAGCGCCGTGGAGATCGTCACCGCGTCGAAGACCTCGTCGGCGAAGGGCAGTTTCAGCGCGTCGCCCGCGACGAAGCTGACCCCCCGCACGCCGCCGCCGGAGATCCCGGAACCGCCCCGCCGCCGCACGCCGGTACGCAACATACCCAGCGAGAAGTCGGAGGCGATCGCCCTGGCGCCGAGCGCGGTGAAGGTGTCGGTCGAGGTGCCGGTGCCCGCGCCGAGGTCGAGGACCAACTCGCCGGGGCCCGCGTCGACGGCCGCCGCGGTCGCCTTGCGCCACAGCCTGACCTGCCCCAGGGAGATAACGTCATTGACCAGGTCGTACCGCCGGGCCGTGCGATCGAACATCGCGGCGACCTCGTGCGGCTGCTTGTCCAGC
The DNA here is from genome assembly GCF_040689595.1 of Streptosporangium sp. NPDC051023. Taxonomy (NCBI): domain Bacteria; kingdom Bacillati; phylum Actinomycetota; class Actinomycetes; order Streptosporangiales; family Streptosporangiaceae; genus Streptosporangium; species Streptosporangium sp. NPDC051023. Next base: position 94,091 of record NZ_JBFBCE010000036.1, read on the forward strand.
GAAGCGCGCGTCATAGGGACAAGCCTAGGGCCCTGCTGCGGCCGCGCGCTGCTGGTGGTGCTGGACACCCTGGTCCCCGTGGAGCGG
>NZ_JBFBCE010000037.1:0-93681 GCF_040689595.1 Streptosporangium sp. NPDC051023
GATTCTCACCCGGTAGCGCTACCGCGTTGCTCGGCGGTAAAACACTCTGAGGGCGCGCGGCCCGGTTCCGCCTTGGCGCGCCCGGCCGGCCATGGGCGGACGGGATTCGACCGCGGTTCCGGAGCACGGCTGTTACCGCCCAGGACGGGGGGACCAAGTAAGCCAGAAAGGGGCACACCGCAGCTCAGAGGCCCTATCGATGCTTGATTGGTGACCGTTTGCGCCGACTTGGTTACGATTCGGCGAACAATGGGCATGCTGTGATCATCTGTCGCTATGGTGTGCGGGTTCTGGAGATGATCGGCCGGAAAGGGCTCGCCGGTGACGTCGATCGAGCGGACCGCCTACCCGCAGTTCAAGCACCTGACCTCAGCGCGGGTGCCGCATGTGTTCTTCACCCCGACGGCCCAGGACCGCCCCCAGTAGGGCGACCCACTGCGTGAGAACTGCCCTGCTGGGAAGCATGACAAGGCTACTGCTGTACTTCGTAGCTGCACGGACACCAAAGGGGCCACCTACGCCACCTGTAGGTGGCCTCTGACCTGCGCAGGAGCCGCATGATGGGCCGCGACGGCACCATCCGGACAGGTTCTGCGGTCGGCGGCGCGTCGGAGGGCTCTGCGCCCTCAGCGTGGTTCCGCCCTCTCAGCCCGGTTACGCCCGAGCTCCCGCGGTAGATGATTCGCCCCGAATTATGTCATTCATTCCTTTCTTGGCAAGGGGCGTCCCAGGCCTTGGCAAGGGGCACCTCAGGCGACGAACGGCTCCTGGCCGCTCTCGCTGACCATGGGACGGCCCGCGAAGCTCCAGGACTGCATGCCGCCGCCGACGTTGATCGCGTCCCAGCCGACGTGGTTGAGCCAGGCGGCGGCGTTCGCCGAACGACCCCCGACCCGGCAGACCACGTAGACGGGCGCGTCCTTCGGCACCTCCTCGACCCGAGCCTGCAGCTCGCCCAGCGGGATGTGAACGGCCGTCGGCGCGTGCCCGGCCTGCCACTCGTCGTTCTCGCGCACGTCAAGCAGGAAGGCGCCGTCCGGCACCGCCTGCACATCGACCTCAGGAACAGTCATGCCCCCATTGTTCCAAGTCCGCAGGCCTGCGGGGCACAAAGCAGCCCGACCGCCCCCATCCCGGCCACAAGCGGCCATGGATCGTCCCGCCTTCCTCTTTTGTCGCTCCTTGTCATCCGGCTCCCGGCCGCCCCCTCCGCACCCCGCCCGTTGACGAGATAGACAACATGGTTTACCTTTTTCCTGGAAATAAAGACAACGAGGTTTACCGATTGGAGAACCCATGACCATCGCGAACCTGCTGGACGCCCCGGTCTTTGACAACGGGGGCATCACCATGCGCTCGCTCGCCGTCCCGTCGCGGGGCTCGTCGGAGCTGGCCATCTGGTCATTCGACATGGCACCCGGCGCGGCGGGAGCCGAGCACACCGTGGACCGCGAGGAGGTGTTCGTCGCCCAGTCAGGGCGGATCGTCGGCGTCCTCGGCGGTGTCGAGCACGTGATCGAGGCGGGAGACGCGCTGATCGTCGCGCCGAACATCCCGTTCTCGCTCCGCAACGACTCTCAGACCGAGCGGGCCACCGGCACCGTGTGCACCTCGGCCGGAATCAAGGCCACCCTCAACGGCCAGACCATCCTGCCGCCGTGGGCCCAGTGATCATTTGAGCAGGCGGGAGAGGCGGCGGTCGGCCAGTGGCTTGCCGCCGGTCTGGCAGGCCGGGCAGTACTGCAGGGAGGAGTCGGCGAACGAGACCTCGCGGATCGTGTCCCCGCACACCTCGCAGGGCTGCCCGGTCCTGCCGTGCACTCGCAGGCCGGACTTCTTCTCCGCCTTGAGGTCCTTGGCCGCCAGGCCGCGCGCCCGGTCGAGCGCGGTGCGCAAGGTTGTGACGATGGCCTCGTACAGGGCCGCGACCTGCTCGTCGGTCAGACTGCCTGCGACCTTGAAGGGGGATGTCCTGGCGGCGTGCAGGACTTCGTCCGAGTAGGCGTTGCCGATCCCGGCGATCACCTGCTGGTCGCGGAGGAGGCCCTTGATCTGGGCACGGCTGCCGCCCACGATCTCCCTGAGGGTCTCGACGGTGAAGCCGGCAGAGAGCGGGTCGGGGCCGAGCCTGGCGATGCCGGGCACCTCCAGCGGGTCCTTCACCACGTAGACGGCCAGGCGTTTCTGCGTCCCGGCCTCGGTCAGCTCGAAGCCCGGCTCCGCACCACCCTCCTCGTACGGCGCCAGCCGTACCCGGACGGCCAGAGGCCCCTTACCGGGCCTGACCGGCTTCGCGCCCGAGAAGTCGTCGTGCCAGCGCAGCCAGCCGGCACGGGCCAGATGCGTGACGAAACGCAGCCCGCCGCAGTCGAGGTCCAGGAACTTGCCGTGCCTGGCCACGTCTGTCACGGTCAGCCCGCGCAGAGCGGTGACCGGCGGATCGACGGTCTTCAGCGCCTGGAAGGCGAACACGTCGACGGCCATGACCCGCCTGCCAACCGCGTGCTCGCGCAGGAACTCGGCGAGCGACTCCACCTCGGGAAGCTCCGGCATGCCTGCCAGGCTAGTTCACGGCACGTCCCAGAAGGCGATCTCGTGGCGCATCCCCTCGGTGAAAAGTTCTCCAGCCCTGCCGGGGTCGGGGGCGGCCTCGTCGATCATCACGGCGACCCGCCTGGTCAGCTCGGCGAAACCGGGGGCGGCGTAGGTATCGACCCAGGCCCGATAGCGGGGCTCGGCCGGGGGGTTCTCCGCCAGGACTCGTCCGAGGGTGGAGTAGCCCCACATGCAGGGGTAGAGCGCGGCCAAGCCGTTGGCGTAGTCCGCCGCCGACTCGAGCAGGAACGAGGTGTACGCGGCGCAGGCGGGCCCCTTCCTCGCCCCCTCGAGGTCGGCGCCGAACTCGGCCGACAGCGAGCGGTGCAGGTCGAGCTCCTCGTGGAAAGTGGCGTGCGCCAGGTCGACCAGGTCGCCCAGGTGACCGTCGGGGGCCTGCCAGGCCAGCCGGGAGAACACCCGCACGTAGTCGAGCAGGAACAGGTAGTCCTGCTCGAGCCACGACCGGAAAACCGGCTCGGGCAGGTCCCCCCTCGCGATTCCCACGACCGTCGGATGGGCGAGCTGGGCGTCGACGAAGGGACGGCCGATGACGTGGAGTTCCTCGGAGATGCTCATCAAAACTCCTTAAGCGTGGAGACCCGGTCCTTCAGGGCCGGGAGGAAACGCGGCACGACGTCGCAGGTTTCGGTAATGTGTTCGGTGGCGGCGATGACCAAGCCGTCACCCGCACGATCGGCTCCACCCTCGCCGCCGGGCTGGCGGAGAGGTGAAACGCCTGCGGAGCCGGTGTAAGACCCTAACGAAAGATCCTTTTCGGGCGGGCGGCCGGCGGTGAAACAGGAAACCCCGCGGGCGACCGCGGGAATCCCCTCCCCTCGGGGAGGGGAGGAGGTCAAAAGCCGAGCATTGTCTCAGGCCAGGTGAGCCGGGCTCCGCCTCGGGCCAGGCGCTGTCCCGATCAGGCAGGCCTGGCCCTCTCGGGTCAAGCAGGCCCGGCTCTGTCTCGGGCCGGACAGTCCTGGTACCGGCTCAGGTCAGGGCCGCGGCGCCGAAGGAGACGGAGAACCGCCTGCACCAGACGGTGACGGTCTTCAGCCCGGTCAGGTCCGCCCCCGCGGGAACGGCGTAGTTGGCGTCGCCCTTGTTGCCCTTGAGGGCTCCAAGGTCGAGGTGCCTGCCGTCGTCCAGGTTGAACCACCCCGCGCTGCCCTTCACGACCGGCTGGTCGCTCAGCCAGACCCGCAGGTCGGGACCGTCGGAGGTGGCCAGGTTCTCGATCCTGAGCACTCGGCTCCCGTCCGCGAGGCGCAGCAGTACGGCCCTGCCCGCGGTGTCATGCTCGTGCGAGACGAACGTTCCCTTGGCCAGGACCTCGGGGCCCGCGGCCTTTCCCGAGGTCCCTGAGCTCGCGCCGTTCCTCGCGGCCTCCCCGGCTGCCGGAGGACCCACGCTCCGCGTGCCCTGGAGCGCCGGGGACGCGGCGACCGGCGCTGCCTCGTTTACCTCGACCGTCGTGAACAGGCGCCACGGCTGGAAGAGGTACAGGGCGACGCCGAACGCGACGGCCCCGACCGCCAGAACCGCCCAGGTGACGGGATGACGCAGCAGTCTCTTGATCCTCATGATGTCTCCTCCCGGCCCCGGCGCGGAGAGCGCGCCTTCCCCCTCTCGGGCCATGTGCCGAAAATATCCGCCAGGTGCGGCATCGGCGCTTACAGAGTGCTTACGACGTAGGCTCTATGAATGACGATCATCGCTGAGGAGGTCCTTCTGCTCGCCTACGGCGAGGCCGAGGGCAAGCAACTGGTCGGCTCGTCGGAGCTGGACGCCGCGCTCGGCGGTTCCCTCCTGGCGGAGCTGGCCGTCAACGGCCGGATCGACCTGGCGCAGAAGAAGGTCACCGTCCTGGACCCCACGCCCCTCGGCGACGAGGAGCTCGACGCGACGCTGGCCCGGATCGCCGCGGAGCCCAAGGAGCGCAAGCCCGAGTGGTGGGTTCAGAGGCTGAACTCGTACAAGCTCCGCAAGCGGTTGCTGTCCGGCCTGGCCGAGCGGGGTGTGCTGAACGAGGAGCAGCGCAAGATCCTCGGCATCTTCCCCAGCACCCGTTACCCGGAGCGCGACCCGAGCGTCGAGCAGGAGATACGCAAGCGGATCGAGAGCGTGCTCGCCGGGGCAGAGCCGGACCAGCGGGTCGCCGTGCTGATCGCCGTCCTGCATGCCGCCAAGATCGACCGTAAGGCGTTCCCCGGTGCCGACAAGAAGCGCATCAAGGAGATCACCGAGGGCAACTGGGCGGGCGAGGCGGTGGCCAAGACCATCGCCGCCGTCAACGCCGCCATCATGGCCGCGGTGATCGCGGGAACCGTCGCGGCCACGGCGGGCACGTCCGGCTGAAACCTCGGTGACCGAGGGCACGCCCGGCTGAAACCCGCGGTGACCGAGGGCATGTCCGACCAGATCGTCGGGCCTCTCCCCGGCGGCCCGTGAGGCTCACGGACCGCCGGGAGGCGCTACTTGCCGAGGACGTCCTTGGGCACCGGCTTGTCCTGGGCCAGGGCCTGGAACATGCGCAAGGCCTTGGCCCGGTCCCACTGGACGACGGCCTCGCCGTTGATGGTCGGCAGGGAGCCGATCGGGACGACGGTGGTGATCGGGTTGCCACCCATGGCCAGGCCGAGGGAGAGCAGGTTGAACGCGCCGGTCTCCTGGCCGACCGTGACCGAGTCGGCCGCGCTCAGGGCGAGCGGTACGGAGGTGAAGGGGTTGAGCAGAACCCCGGGGCTCGCGGCCTTCTTCACCACAGCGGAGAAGAACTGGCGCTGACGCTGGGTCCGCTCGAAGTCGGGGATGGCGCCGGTCGCGCGGGTACGGACGTAGCCGAGGGCGGTGCCGCCGTCCAGCACCTGGCGGCCCTTCTTCAGGTTGATCCCGGCCTTGCGGTCCTTGATGTCCTGCTTGACGTCGATCTCGACCCCGCCGATCGCGTCGACGATGCCCACGAAGCCGCCGAAGCCGATCTCCATGTAGTGGTCGATCCGGAGGCCGGTCACCTGCTCGACGGTCTTGGGCAACAGCTTCTGGCCGCCCTCGAAGGCGTAGGCCGAGTTCAGCTTGCCGCGGCCGTGGCCGTCGATCGGCACGTAGGAGTCGCGCGGGAGGCTGACCAAGGTCGGCCGGTCCCCGGTGTCGGGGATGTGCAGGAGCATCATCGTGTCGGTCCTGCGCCCGATGGCCGAACCGGTGGCGAACTTCTTCCGCTGGGTCTTGCTCAGGCCCTCCCGGCTGTCGGAGCCGACCAGCAGCCAGTTGGTGCCGGGGGTGTCGGCGGGGCGGCCCTCGTAGTCGCTGAGCGCGTCGACTCGCTTCATCCGTGAGTTGATCATGAAGTATCCGCCGACGGCGACCACCAGCAGGATGACGACCAGCCCGGCCAGGATCTGCAGTGCCCGCCTCCCTGGCCGCTTCGGCCGCCAGGAGAAGCCGGACGCCCTGAGCCCGCCCCCCTTCCCCGAGGCCCCTGAGGCTCCTGAGGGATCGCCGGGAGGCCCCGGAGGCTGCGAGCCCGGCAGGGGCTTGACCGGCCTTGAGCCCTCCCTGGGCTTGCCGTAGACCCGGGAGGTCCCCCGCGGCCTGTCGTCCTGCGGCTTCGCCTCGTCGCGCCCGCCGGGTTCGGGGTACCCCTGCCCCTGCACCGGGTAGGCGGGCTGGCCCGCGGCTCGCGACGGCCCCGGCGTTGGCGACCGCAACGCGCGGGTGCGGTCGTCGTCTTCCGTCCAGTCGCCCACGTCGTATTCCCGCCACCTCTCGAACTCACGATGAGACCGTCATTATCGACGCTACGTCGTGACCCCGTCGCACGCAGACGCGTCGCCAAGCTTTCCTTATGGAAAAGTACATAAAAGGGTGCTTATCAACCAACAATGTGATCGTTGGCCGATCTGGAAACATCGACCCCCGCGCGGATCGTTACGGTAGAGGACGACCTCTGCTCGAAAGGAAGATCGTGTCCACTCCGGACCCGTGGAGTACCTGCCCGTGCGAACGCACGGGAACCACTGACCCAACCGGGAGAGCCGCCCGGTGAACACGGTTCTCGGCCTGCTGGCCGTACTGCTCCTCACTCTCGCGACCGGTTACTTCGTCGCCCAGGAGTTCGCCTTCGTCGCCGCGGACCGCGGCGTGCTACGTGAGCAGGCCGACGCCGGTGACGCGGCGGCCGAGCGCGTGCTCGAGGTGACCGGACGCCTGTCGTTCATGCTGTCGGGCGCGCAGCTCGGTATCACCGTCACCGCCCTGCTCGTCGGCTTCATCGCCGAACCCTCCATCGCCACCGTGGTCCGCCCCCTGCTCGAGACGGCCGGGGTGCCGGCGGCTGCGGTGCCGGGCATCGCGGTCGCACTGGCCGTCGCGATCGCGACCGTCGTGCAGATGGTGTTCGGCGAGCTGGCCCCGAAGAACCTGGGCATCGCCAGGCCGGAGCCGGTCGCCAAGTTCCTGGCCCGCTCGACGATCCTCTACCTCAAGATCGCCGGTCCGGTCATCCGGCTGTTCGACTCCGCCGCGACCGGCCTGCTGCGCCGGGTGGGTGTCGAGCCCGTCGAGGAGGTCGAGCACGGCGCGAGCCCCGAGGAGCTGTCCAGGATCATCTCCGACTCTGCGACGGCCGGTGACCTGCCGCCGCGGCTCTCCGACCTGCTGGAGCGGGCGCTGGAGTTCGGCGACCGCACCGCCGAGGACGTCATGGTGCCGCGACCCCGTGTGGTGTTGCTGCGCGCGGAGCGGCCGATCTCCGACCTGCTCGACGCCGTCGGCGAGCACGGCCACTCCCGCTACCCGGTGCTCTGCAGCGAGAACGGCGAGGACGTGGTCGGCGTGACCGGCGTGCGGGAGCTGTTGAAATCCGGTCTGACAGAGGGCCCGCTCGAGCAGATCACCCGCTCGGCGCTGCTGGTCCCCGACTCGCTGCCGCTGCCCATCGTGCTTGAGCGCATGCGCGCCGCCCGGGACGACCTGGCGTGCGTCATCGACGAGTACGGCGGGCTCGCGGGCGTGGTCACGGTCGAGGACCTCGCGGAGGAGCTCGTCGGCGAGCTGGTCGACGAGAACGACCCCGAGCCCGCCGGGGTCGTCGCGAACGACGACGGCACATGGAACCTCCCCGGCACGCTCAGGCTCGACGAGGTTGAGCGCGCGACGAAGCTGTCACTGCCGGAGAGCGACGACTACGACACCATCGCGGGCCTGGTCCTGGCCACCCTCGGCAGGATGGCAGAACCCGGCGACCAGGTCACCGTCACCCTGACCCTGGAGACCGACCTGCTCGAGGACGACGGCGAGGAGGAGACAGACGCGGTGCTCACCGTGCTCTCCGTGCACCGCAGGGTTCCCGAGTGGGTACGGCTGGCGTTCCCCGCGACCGAGGCGGAGACCGGGGACGGACCGGAGGTCGAGGCCGCGGCCATGGACGAGACCGGGACCGGGACCGGGACCTCCAGGAACGACCCGGAGAACACCGAGAACGCCGAGAACGCCGAGAACATCGAGAACACCGACGGCGCCGGGGACAGGGGCGCGGACGGGAGCGGACGCCGGGGCGACGGCGAGGGCGAGGGCGAGGGCGAGAAGAACGACGGCGAGCCCGCGATGGCCGCCACGTCACGGACGACAGGACGACGGCACACGGGAAGAAGCGCGGTGGACGAGCGATGAGCACGACCGGAGCCCTGCTACTCGGTGTCGCCCTGCTGATCGGCAACGCCTTCTTCGTCGCCGCCGAGTTCGCGGTCATCTCGGCCCGCAGGCACCGCCTCGAGGAGCTCGCGGGCAGGGGCGGCAGGCTGACCCGGATCGCCGCCCGCGCCGCCGTACGGGGTGGCAGGGAGCTGTCCCTGATGCTGGCCGGGGCCCAGCTCGGCATCACGCTGTGCTCGCTGGGCCTGGGCATGGTGACGGAACCCGCCGTCGAGCACCTGCTCGAACCGGTCTTCGGGGCGGTCGGCGTTCCCGAGTCTCTGCGGGTGCCCATCTCCCTGGTGATCGCGCTGGCGCTGATCACCTTCCTGCACATGGTGGTCGGTGAGATGGCTCCCAAGTCGTGGGCGCTGACCCACCCCGAGATCGCGGCGATGGGCCTCGCCCTGCCGTTCCGCGGCTTCACCCGGGTGGTCCGCCCCGTGCTGGCCGGGCTCAACGGCCTGACCAACGGGGTGCTCGGGCTGTTCGGGGTGCGTCCGAAGGACGAGCTGGCGACCACCAGGACCCCGGTCCAGCTGGCGATGCTCGTCGGTGAGTCGGGCCGGATGGGCCTGCTCGACCGTGCCGAGCACGACCTGCTCACCCGGGCGCTGCGGGTGCACCAGCAGCCGATCGAGCGGCTGACGCTGCCCATCGCCGAGGCGACCTGCGTGACCGGGGACGCCACCGACGCCCAGGTGCGCAGGGCCGCGGCCGACAGCGGGCACCTGCGCCTGCTGGTCAACTCGGGCAGGCCGAGCGACGTCCTGGGGGTGCTGCACGTCAGGGACGCGCTGGTCCGTCCCGGGGTGCCGCCCGCCGAGCTGGCCCGTCCCGTGCCGCGCCTGGAGAAGGACACCACGATCCCCGAGGCCGTCTCCGCCCTGCAGGAGGCCCACGCCCACGTGGGCCTTGTGACCGACGGCGGCGAGGTCGTCGGCATGGTGAGCCTCACCGACCTGCTCGGCGAGCTTCTGGACGTGCGGGTCCTCGCCGCCACGCGTTAGGCAGGCGTTAGGCAGGCAGGGCCCGCGTCACAGGGCCTCAGCGCCGCCCATCCGCGGGTTTTCCCCCGCCGGCCAGGCGGGACGCGGAGCCGGGCACATGACGGCTGGAACGTGTGGGCCGGGGAAAAGAATCTTCCCCGGCCCATTTTCTCTGTCAGCGTAATTGCTTCGGCGTCCCGCCTCATGCAAGCGGTTCGAAAGTGATCGGCAAGGGCAGACGCCTATAACCGTGCAGGCGGACCGCGCCGACTGGAAAGCCCGGAGAAGACGGCGAGCGCCAGGACTTCTCTACGACGGAGCGAGCGACTAACTTGATCGGCAATCGACCCGCAACCGCCAGAATCACGGACGGTCCCGATGAGCGCGCAGTTTTCGAGACAACGACGAGGCCCCGGTGCGCTCTCGCGCGACCGGGGCCTCGTTTAAGTGGGCGAGGAGGGATTTGAACCCTCACGTCCTTTCGGACACACGGACCTGAACCGTGCGCGTCTGCCGTTCCGCCACCCGCCCTTGTTTGGGTGCGCTGAAACATTAGCACGGATCAGCCGATACCCACGAACCCGGATACGATCCTCCTAGACGCGAGCGGAGTAGCTGGGTGCGAGAGAGCGAGGAACAAGCCCCAAGCGGCCGTGACCACATAGACGGAAGAAGGGAGGGACCCGGTGGGAGTCCTTCAGCGCTTCGAGCGGAGGCTCGAAGGTCTGGTTGAGGGGGCCTTTGCGCGGGCGTTCAAATCCGACCTTCAACCGGTCGAGGTCGCCAGCGCGGTTCAGCGGGAGATGGACGAGCGGGCGGCGATCGTCGCACAGGGACGCACGCTCGTGCCGAACGACTTCGTGGTCGAGCTGTCGATGACCGACAGCGAGCGCCTCGAGGTCTACGCGGACAGCATCAGCCACGAGCTGGCCAACCTCGCCAGGGAGTACGCCAAGGAGCAGGGTTACTCCTTCGTCGGACCGGTGCGCGTGCGTTTCGAGACCGCGGACGACCTGGCGGTCGGCCTGTTCCGCATCCGCTCCGGCGTGATCCGCGGGGCGACGGTCGAGCAGGACGAGATCCGCCAGCCGGTGAGCGACGTGCCCGCGGCCAAGCCGCATGCCTTCGGAGGGCGCCCCCGTCTGCTGGTCTCGACCCAGGACGACCCGCAGGGGCAGCGTTCCTACGACCTGACCACACCGGTGACACTGCTCGGCAGGGGAACCGATTGTGATCTACGGTTGGTCGACCCAGGAGTTTCCCGGCACCACGCCGAGCTCCGGGTCGAGGGGCCGCAGGTCGTGCTCGTCGACCTGGGCTCCACGAACGGCACCTTCGTCAACGGCCAGCCGGTTCGCCGGGTCGAGCTCCAGAACGGCACTCGCGTGACGCTGGGGCGGACGACTCTGGTTTTCCGGCGCGATTAAAGGTAAACAGACGGTCCATGTCCGAGCTCACGCTGCTACTGATCCGCCTCGCGTTCCTAGCGGTGCTGTGGTTCTTCGTGATCGCCGCGGTCGGCGTGATCCGGACAGACTTGTTCGGATCACGCACCACCCCGGCGATCCCCGCGCGCAAGGCGCCGAAGGCCGTCAAACCCGTCGCGAAATCCAAGAAGGGGGAGCCACGGCAGATGGTGGTCACCGGCGGTCCCCTTCAGGGCACCACCATCACCCTCTCGGAGACACCCATCACCATTGGCCGGGCGAACGACGCCACGCTGGTAGTCACCGACGACTACGCATCCAGCCGGCACGCCCGGCTCTTCCCCCAGGACGGTCAGTGGATCGTGGAAGATCTCGGTTCTACCAACGGAACATACCTCGACCGCTCTAAAGTCACCCGTCCGACTCCGGTGCCGCTCGGTGTTCCGATCCGCATCGGTAAGACCGTCATCGAATTGCGCAAATGACCATCGCACTCCGTTACGCCGCCCGCTCCGACGTCGGCCTCCTCCGCGAAGGCAACGAGGACTCGGCGTACGCAAGCGGCCGACTGCTCGCCGTCGCGGACGGCATGGGCGGTCACGCACACGGCGAGGTGGCCAGCTCGGTCGCCATCGCCGCGATGTCCTCCCTCGACGAGGACACCCAGGGACCCGACCTGCTCAGCTCCATCGAGGCGGCGGTCAGGGACGCCAACCGCAGGCTGCACCAGATGGTCGGGCGCGACCCGAGCCTCAAGGGCATGGGCACGACCCTGACCGCCATGCTGTGGTCCGGGACGAGGGTCGCGCTGGTCCACGTCGGCGACTCCCGCGCCTACCTGCTGCGCTCCGGGGAGCTGTACCAGATCACCCACGACCACACCCTCGTGCAGTCGCTCGTGGACGACGGCCGGATCACGCAGGAGGAGGCCGCCACCCACCCCCAGCGGTCGATCCTGCTGCGGGCGCTCGATGGCAGCGGCGAGGTCGAGCCCGACCTGTCCCTGCGCGAGGCCCAGATCGGTGACCGCTACCTGCTGTGCTCCGACGGGCTCTCGGGGGTGGTGACCGCGGAGACCCTGCACCAGACGCTCTCCACGATCGACGACCCCGAGACGGTGGTCCGCGCGCTCATCGACCTGGCCAACCGGGGCGGCGGGCCCGACAACATCACCTGCGTGCTCGCCGACGTGCTGGAGGTCGACGAGGGGGTCTCCCTGCCCGCAGAGGCGGCCGTCGTCGGCGCCGCGGGGTCGACCAGGCAGCGCTCCCAGCCGCCGGACACCCCGGCGGGCCGCGCCAGCGCGGTCACCATGCCACAGCCCGTCATCACGGACGACGAGCTCGACGAACCGGTCGCCAGGGCCACGGGGCGGCCGGCGAGGCGTCGCCGTCTGTGGCCGCTTCTGGTCTCGGTGGGAGGCGTCGTTCTCGTCGGCGGCGGCCTAGGGTTGTACTTCGGGAACCAGTGGCTTGATGATCAGTATTTTGTGGGAGCGAAAGGTGACGAGATAGTGGTTTTCCAGGGCGTGAAAACCAATCTCGGCCCGTTCGAGCTCTTCGACGTCGCTCGGAGCACCACGGAGTTGGTTTCGACCCTTGGCGCGTTCCAGCAGGGCCAGGTCCGCGACGGCATCCCCGTCACCAGCGTCGACGCGGGCCTGAAGAAGATAGCCGAGCTGAAGACCTCCACCTCGGCGTCTCCGGAGAAGCCTCAGGCCACGCAGAAACCGCAGGCCACCCAGAAACCCGACGGAAAAGACAAGCAGCCCCCCCAGCCGAGCGGCACTCCCACCCCGGAACCGACAAAGTAGATACATGAGCACCCCAAGCGTCGAGCCTGTCCTCCTGCCCGCCAAGCGGCGGGTGGCCCAGCTGGCGATGCTCGCCTTCGCGGTCGTGATCGTGATGGGCGCGTACGCCAACGTGGGGCTGGCGATCGACAAGCAGGTTCCCGCAGGCATGCTCACCTACGGCCTCGGCCTCGGCGGGTTCATGCTGGCCGCCTACCTCGTGCTGGCGAAGTTCGCCCCGTGGGCCGACCCGCTGATCCTGCCTCTGGTGACGCTGGTCAACGGCCTCGGCCTGGTGATGATCTACCGCCTCGAGTCGGCGAAAATGCCGGGAGCCTCCGCGACCAACCAGCTCGTGTGGACCGGAGTCGGGGTCGTGCTGTTCTCCGTGACGCTGATCGTGCTGCGCGACCACCGCGCACTGCAACGTCTGACCTACACCGCGGGCGCGGCGGGCCTGATCCTGCTGGTCTCCCCGCTCATCCCGTTCCTCGGCAAGGAGATCAACGGCGCCCGCATCTGGATCGGCGTCGGCGGCGCGACCCTCCAGCCGGCCGAGTTCGCCAAGCTCTCGCTGGTCGTCTTCTTCGCCGGCTATCTCGTCGCCAAGCGTGACGTGCTCGCGCTCGCCGGGCGGCGGCTGCTGTTCATCGACCTGCCCCGCGCCCGCGACCTCGGCCCGGTCCTGATCACCTGGGGTTTCAGCCTGGCCGTGCTGGTCGTGCAGAAGGACCTCGGCTCCTCGCTGCTGATCTTCGGCACGTTCGTCGCGATGCTCTACATCGCCACCCAGCGCACCTCGTGGGTGCTGATCGGCATTCTGCTCTTCGTTGGCGGCGCGATCCTCGCCGGGATGCTGTTCACCCACGTGCAGGACCGCTTCACGGTCTACCTCAACCCCGAGGACCCCGACCTCTACAACAAGATCGGCGGCAGCTTCCAGCTCCTGCAGGGCCTGTTCGGCATGGGTCAGGGCGGCGTGATCGGCACCGGTCTCGGCCAGGGGCACCCCGACCTGATCCCGCTGGCCTTCTCCGACTTCATCTTCCCCGCCACCGGCGAGGAACTCGGCCTGACCGGCCTGATGGCCCTGCTGATGGTCTACGCCCTGATCGTCGAGCGCGGACTGCGCACCTCGATTGCGGCCCGCGACCCGTTCTCCAAGCTGCTGGCGGGCGGCCTGTCGTTCATCCTGGCCTGGCAGGTCTTCATCATCGTCGGCGGCGTGACCAACCTGATCCCGCTGACCGGTCTGGTCACCCCGTTCATGTCCCAGGGCGGTTCGGCGCTGCTGGCTAACTGGATTCTTATCGCGCTGCTGGTACGCATGTCAGACGCGGCCAGGAAGCCGCCGCCCCAGGCCATCCAGGACGAAGGAATGACGCAGGTGTTCCAGCGATGAACGGTCCCCTCAAGCGCGCGGCCCTGGCCTGCCTGCTGATGTTCGGCCTGCTCATGATCAATGTGAACTACCTGCAGGCCGTGCGAGCCGAGGGATTGCGCTCCGACTCGCGCAACGTCCGCAACTTCTACGCCCGCTACGAGATCGAGCGCGGCCGGATCACCGCGGGCGACAAGGTCCTCGCCGAGTCCGTGGACACCGGCAGCAGCCGGTACCGCTTCCAGCGGCGCTACCCCGAGGGCAAGATCTACGCGCCCATCACCGGGTTCTTCGCTCCGGAGAGCGCGCGCGACATGGAGGGGGCGGAGAACCGCCTGCTCGACGGCACCAGCGCCGACCTGCTGATCCGGCGCAGCATCGACCTGTTCACCGCCAAGCGGTCGAAGGGTGCCAACGTCGACCTGACCATCAACCCCAAGGCGCAGGAGGCCGCCTACAAGGCGCTGGGCGCCAGCGGCAAGAAGGGCGCCCTGGTCGCGATCGAGCCGAAGACCGGGGCGATCCTCGCCATGGTCTCGATCCCCACCTACGACCCCAACCCGCTGTCCAAGCCGGACAAGGCCCAGGTCAACGCGGCCTACAACAAGCTCGCCAAGGACGAGGACCAGCCGCTGGTCGACCGGGCGATCGAGCGCAGCTACCCGCCGGGCTCGACCTTCAAGGTGGTCACCCTGGCGGCCTACCTGGAGAGCGACGACACCGTCGGCCCGCAGACGGAGGTGGACGCCCCGCAGCGGCTCGACCTGCCCAACACCACCGCCGACCTGCCCAACTACGGCGGCGCGGCGTGCGGCTCCGGGCGAGTGACGCTGTCATTCGCGCTTGAGCGCTCCTGCAACACCCCGTTCGCCAAGATCGCAATGAGCCTGGGCTACGACGCCCTGCGCGAGCAGGCCCTGAAGTTCGGCATCGGCGGCGACCCGCTGGAGATCCCGCTTCCGGTCGCGGGCAGCGGGATCGGCCCCGAGGAGGACCTGGCCGCGCTCGCCCAGACCTCGATCGGCCAGCGCAGCAACCAGATGACGCCGCTGCAGATGGCCATGGTCGCCGCGGGCATCGCCAACAACGGCGTGGTCATGAAGCCGTACCTGGTGAACAAGATCGCGGATGCCGAGGGCGGCGAGATCGACAGCGCCAGCCCGGCGGAGCTGTCCACCGCGATGAGCGAGGAGAGCGCGCACAAGCTCCGGGAGATGATGGTCAACGTCGTCAACAACGGCACCGCGACCGCCGCGCAGATCCCGGGGGTGACCGTCGCGGGCAAGACCGGCACCGCCGAGACCTCGCAGGGCAAGGCTCCGCACGCGTGGTTCATCTCCTTCGCCCCCGCGGAGGACCCCAAGATCGCCTTGGCTCTCATCGTCGAGTCGGGCAGCGCGGGCGACGACGCCTCCGGTGGCCACACCGCCGCGCCGATCGCCAAGAGCGTGATGGAAGCGGTGCTGGGCAAATGACCGCCCTGCTCGGAGGCAGATACCGTCCGTTGGGGCGGATCGCTACGGGCGGCATGGGCGAGGTCTGGCGGGCGAAGGACGAGTTGCTCGGCCGCGAGGTCGCGGTCAAGCTGCTGCGCAGGCACGTGGCCACGGATCCGGCGTTCCGCGATCGGTTCAGGATGGAGGCCAGGATCGCGGCGCGGCTGGCCGACCCCCGCATCGCTCAGGTCTTCGACTACGGCGAGGCCGACGACGTCGCCTACCTCGTCATGGAGCTGGTCCCCGGCGAGTCGTTGGCGAGCATCCTGGCCCGCGACGGCGCCCTGGGCTCCGAGGTCACCCTCGAGGTGGTCCACCAGACCGCCAAGGGCCTGCGGGCCGCGCATGGCGCGGGGATCATCCACCGCGACATCAAACCGGGCAACCTGCTCGTCACCGGAACCGGTGTGATCAAGATCACAGACTTCGGTATCGCCAGGGCGCTGGAGATGGCACCGGTGACCCAGACGGGCACCGTGCTCGGCACCGCGCAGTACCTCAGCCCCGAGCAGGCCTCCGGCGCACCGCTGACCTTCGCGACCGACATCTACTCCCTGGGCGTCGTCGCCTACGAGTGCCTGGCGGGCAAGCCGCCGTTCGTCGCCGAGACGCAGGTGGCGATCGCCCTCATGCACATCAACGAGAGCCCGCGCCCGCTGCCGGAGAGCGTGCCACTCCCGGTGCGCAACCTGGTCATGGCCTGTCTGTCGAAGGACCCCGGGCTGCGCCCCGCCGACGCCGGGGAGCTGGCCGAGCGGGCGAACGCGCTGCGCGGCTCGGTGGCAACCGCGGAAGCCGCGGGGGCCGCGGGGGCCGCGGGGGCCACTGACCTGGCCCTGCTCACCGATCCCGCGGGCTGGCGCGCCGAGCCTGCCGGCGAGTGGCCGAGGGAGGTCGCTCCCGCCCTGGTCACCCCGGGGGAGCCCGTCCCCGGCGCGATCCCGGCTGATTCCTCCGCCTCCGGGACGTCCCCTGAGGGACCGCTCTCCGGCACCGCGCGCGTCCCCGTGCGGCGCGGAAGACTGAGGCGGACGACGGTGATCGTCGCCGCGGTCGCCGGGTGCGCCGCCCTGGGACTGGGCACCCTGGTGGTCCGGGACCTGACGACCCGGCCTGGCGACAACGGCCCCACCAAACCGGCCGTCCCGACGGCCTCGGCGACCAGAACGCCGTCGGCCAGACCGAGCAAGACGAAGCCGGTGACGACCAGACCGCCGGTGGCGCCGCCGAAGTCGCTCAGACCTATACCCACGCCTTCGGCTACGGTAAGCACATCGGCCACGCCCAGCGTCCAGCCGACGCAGTCACCATCGCCCAGCCCCAGTCCGACCACCCCGACCCCGACGCCCACCACCCCGCCGGCGACCCCGAGCCTCACCCCGAGCGCCACCCCTACTCCCGGCGACACAAACCAGCCGAACGGGGAGACGTGATGCGGCAACGGGTTGATGATGGACACCGGTGGCCCAAGAGGTCACCGGCACCCAAGATGAACGGTAAGGGACAGTGCAGGAAATGACTCAGCCCCGACGCCTCGGCGATCGCTACGAGCTTGACGGCGTCGTCGGGCGTGGCGGCATGGCCGAGGTCTATCGCGCACGAGACATCCGGCTGGATCGGATCGTCGCCATCAAAACCCTCCGCGCGGACCTGGCGAGAGACCACATCTTCCAGGCCCGTTTCCGCCGGGAGGCGCAGTCCGCCGCGTCACTGAACCACCCGTCCATCGTCGCGGTCTACGACACGGGCGAGGACGTGACGGACGGTGCGCCGGTGCCGTACATCGTGATGGAGTACGTCGACGGCCGCACGCTGCGCGACCTGCTGCGTGCCGACCGGCGGCTGCTGCCCGAGCGCGCGGCCGAGCTGGTCGACGGAATCCTGCGGGCGCTGGACTACAGCCACCGCGGCGGCATCGTTCACCGGGACATCAAGCCGGCGAATATCATGATCACCCGTAACGGCGACGTCAAGGTCATGGACTTCGGCATCGCCCGCGCGATGGCTGACTCCGCCGCGACCATGACGCAGACCGCGCAGGTCATCGGCACCGCGCAGTACCTGTCGCCGGAGCAGGCCAGGGGTGAGCGGGTCGACGCCCGCAGCGACATCTACTCCACCGGCTGCGTGCTGTACGAGCTGCTGACCGGGCAGCCGCCGTTCACCGGTGACTCCCCCGTCGCGATCGCCTACCAGCACGTGCGCGAGGACCCGATCCCGCCGTCGCAGATCGACCCCGACATCCCCGCGTGGGCCGACGCCATCGTGCTGAAGTCGATGGCAAAGGACCCGGCGCAGCGCTACCAGAGCGCGGCGGAGATGCGCGCCGACATCCAGCGTGCGATGTCGGGCATGCCGACGGATGCCCAGACGATGGCCCTGGCCAACAACTACGGCTCGGCCACCCGCACCATGCAGCAGCAGCCCCCCGCTCCCGGCGGGCCCGCGACGCAGCGCACAACCGCCGTCCCCGCCTACGAGTACGGCACGCAGGAGGGTGGGCGGGGCGAGCGCGGCCGACGCCGCCAGCAGAGCAGCGGCAACACCGCGGTCAAGACGGCGGCGTGGATCCTGGTCCCGCTGCTGATCATCGGCGCCTTCATCGGCGTCGGCTACATGTTCCTGAGCGCGCCCGGCGGCAGCTCGGCCACGGGCAAGGTGAAGATCCCGACGCTGGCCACGCAGACCGTCCAGACGGCGAGCAAGACGCTGACCGATCTCGGGCTGCAGGTCAAGGTCGAGGAGGTGTTCGACGAAAAGCTGCCGAAGGACACGGTCATCGACACCGACCCGGCCGCCGACACCGAGGTGGCGAAGAACAGCGTGGTCACTCTGAAGGTCTCCAAGGGCATCGAGAAGGTCGAGGTGCCCAACGTGCTCGACATGACCGTCGAGGAGGCGACCTCCGCGCTCGAGGCCAAGGGCTTCAAGGTGAGCGTGCAGACCAAGGTGTCCAGCCGTCCGCAGGGCAAGGTGTTCCAGACCGACCCCGAGGCGGGCAAGAAGGCGGCCAAGGAGAGCACGGTCCGGATCTACGTTCCCAAGGAGGCCGTCGAGGTGCCGGGTGTGGCCAACCTCACGGTCGAGGACGCCACCAGGATGCTCAGGGAGGCGGGCTTCAAGGTCAAGGTGGTCAAGCAGGAGAGCGACCTGCCCGAGGGCACCGTTCTCAGCCAGGCTCCCGAGCCCGGCGCCAAGCTCACCCCCGGCACCACGATCACGCTGATCGTCTCCAGCGGGCAGGCCCCGCAGCCGACCGAGCAGCCCACGTATCCGACCGAGCAGCCGACCGATGATCCCCAGCAGCCGGAGCCGGAGCCGACGGAGACCGACGACGGGTCGATCTTCGACACCCCGCCCGGCGACGGAGGCGAACTGGGCTGAGCCTTCGGCTCCCGGGAAGCCCTCGACGGCTTCCCGGGCCCGAGGAGCACCCGGGCCTCTCCGCGGTCCGAGACCTGGAAAATGTGAGGACCCCCGCCGCCCGGCGGGGGTCCTCACCCGTTCTGTGCCCTAGCTCACGGGGGCGTCTGGTTTGGTGGCGCGGCGGGAACGACGCAGGACAGGGCGCTGCGCAGGATGGTGGCGAAGGGCGCGGTGTTACCGGGCGTGAGCCAGTGCCGTCCCGCCACGCGGATGGCGCCGGCCACCGCGGCGGCCGTGACGGTGGGGAACAGGTCGCGTCCTGCGTCGGTGCCGGTGCGTGCCGCGATCGCCTCGGCGAGCGGGCCCTCCGCCATGGTGAACGCCCTCAGCGCCTCCCCCTCAAGCTCAGGCGTCGACATGATCATGCTCAGACCCGCCCTGTCGGGCTCGGGGTTGGTGTAAAGCTCGATCACGGCCGCGATGACGGCCTGGTCGAGCGGCTCGTCGGCGGGCCGGGAACGCAGCGTCTCCCCCACACTCCTGGACTGGTCGGCCTGCAGGGCGCAGATCGCCTCCGCCCTGCTGGAGAAGTAGTTGTTGTAGGTCCGGGACGAGACACCCGCGGCCGTGGCGATGTCGTGGACGCGCACCAGGGCCAGCCCGTTGGGGCCCTGCTCGATGGCCAGGCGCAGCGCGGCGTGACCGATCGCCTCTCGGGTGGCCTGTCTGTTGCGCGCCCGGAGATCCATGGCGTCGTCGTTCATGGGTCAACTCTATCCGATGCTACGCATCACGCACTATGTACGCACCGCGCACTATATGCGTGTCACGCAAGTTGTGGGTAGAGTGCGAGGGACGCCTGGCACTCACACCCGGAGAGTGCCAACCGCAGGGCGTATGCCGGGACGGCGAGGTCCGCCGACAGGTGGTTCACCTACCGGCGGACCGTCCGTCGCGGGCGCCGTCCCGAAGCCCCCTTCAAGAGCAGGAGCAGTAATGGCCTCGAAAATGATCGTGTTCGACGAGGACGCCCGGCGTGGTCTCGAGCGCGGCATGAACCAGCTCGCGGACGCCGTCAAGGTGACCCTCGGCCCCAGGGGCCGTAACGTCGTTCTGGAGAAGAAGTGGGGCGCCCCCACGATCACCAACGACGGTGTCTCCATCGCCAAGGAGATCGAGCTCGAGGACCCGTGGGAGAAGATCGGGGCCGAGCTCGTCAAGGAAGTCGCCAAGAAGACCGACGACGTCGCGGGTGACGGCACCACGACCGCCACCGTGCTGGCCCAGGCGCTGGTCCGCGAGGGCCTGCGCAACGTCGCCGCGGGCGCCAACCCGATGTCCCTCAAGAGGGGCATCGAGGCCGCCGTCGAACGGGTCAGTGAGGAGTTGTCCGCGCTGGCCAGGGACGTGGAGACGAAGGCGCAGATCGCCTCGACCGCTTCCATCTCCGCCGCCGACCCGGAGATCGGCGCGCTCATCGCCGAGGCGATGGACAAGGTCGGCAGGGAAGGTGTCATCACCGTCGAGGAGAGCAACGCCTTCGGCCTGGAGCTCGAACTCACCGAGGGCATGCGCTTCGACAAGGGGTATATCGCCCCGCTCTTCATTACCGACTCCGACCGGCTCGAAGCGGTCCTGGACGATCCATACGTCCTGATCGTGAGCGGCAAGGTCTCCGCCAACAGGGACGTGGTGCCCCTGCTCGACAAGGTCGTCCAGGCAGGCAAGCCGCTGCTGGTCATCGCCGAGGACGTCGAGGGCGAGGCCCTGGCCACCCTGATCGTCAACAAGATGAAGGGCGTCTTCCGGTCGGTCGCGGTGAAGGCCCCGGGCTTCGGCGACCGCCGCAGGGCCATGCTGGGCGATATCGCCATCCTGACCGGTGGCCAGGTCATCGCCGAGGAGGTCGGCCTCAAACTCGAGACCGCCACCCTCGATCTGCTGGGCCGTGCCCGCAAGGTCGTCGTGACCAAGGACGAGACCACCGTCGTGGACGGCGCCGGTGACGCGGGCCAGATCGCGGGCCGGGTCAACGAGATCCGCGCCGAGATCGAGCGCACCGACTCCGACTACGACCGCGAGAAGCTCCAGGAGCGCCTGGCCAAGCTGGCCGGCGGCGTGGCCGTCATCAAGGCGGGCGCCGCGACCGAGGTCGAGCTCAAGGAGCGCAAGCACCGCATCGAGGACGCCGTCCGCAACGCCAAGGCAGCCGTCGAGGAGGGCGTCGTGCCCGGCGGTGGTGTCGCGCTGCTGCAGGCCGGCGCCAAGGCCTTCGGCAAGCTCGAGCTGGCGGGCGACGAGGCCACCGGTGCCGCGATCGTGAGGAAGGCCCTTGAGGAGCCGCTGAAGCAGATCGCGGTCAACGCCGGCCTCGAGGGTGGCGTCGTGGTCGAGCGGGTCCGCGGCCTGCCCCCGGGCGAGGGTCTCAACGCCGCCACCGGCGAGTACGTCAACATGTTCGACTCGGGCATCATCGACCCGGCCAAGGTGACGCGCTCCGCGCTGCGGAACGCCGCCTCCATCGCGGCGCTGTTTCTCACCACCGAGGCCGTCATCGCTGAGAAGCCCGAGAGGGCCTCAGCCGTTCCGGCCATGCCGGGTGGCGGCGACATGGACTTCTAGGGCCGCCACACCATCGTGTGGTCCTACCCGGCCCGAGCCGGACGGGGTACGGACGAAAAAGAGCCCTTCCGCCACTCGGGGGCGATGGCGGAAGGGCTCACTGGTTAGTCGTTCAGCACGAACGACGTGTTACAGGATCCCGGCGAGCCAGTTTCCGAGCAGCAGATGGCCGTGTTCGGAGATCACCGACTCGGGATGGAATTGCACGCCCTCAACACGCGCGGCGCGGTGGCGCAGTCCCATGATCACGCCATCACCGGTGGTCGCGGTCACCTCGAGGGTCTCCGGGACCGTCCCGGGCACGACGGCCAGCGAGTGGTAGCGCGTCATGGTCACCGGGGACGGCACCCCGGCAAAGACACCGCGCCCGTCATGGATGATCAGGCTGGTACGGCCGTGCATCAGCTCGGGAGCCCGCGCCACGGTGGCCCCGTGGGCGACCGCGATGGCCTGGTGGCCGAGGCAGACGCCGAGCAGCGGCAGGTCATGCGCCTCGCAGTAGCCGACGAGCGGGACGCTCACCCCGGCGTCCTCGGGGCTGCCCGGCCCCGGACTGATCAGAACCCCGTCGAAACCGGCCGCGTCCTGCGGCACGACGTGGTCCCGCGGACGCACGTCGCAGGTCGCGCCGAGCACGCGGAGGTACTGCACGATGGTGTGCACGAAGCTGTCATGGTTGTCCACGACCAGGACGCGGGTCATCGGCCCACGGTGGCGTGGTCGAGCGGGACACGGGGTTCGATCCAGGGAAACACGACATACCACAGTACGGCCGCCGCGACCCCGGCGAGCACGACCGCGACGAGCGCCTTGGCCACGAAGGGGCCGGGGAGCAACCGCCAGATCCAGCCGTACATATCGGGACTCCTCATCTGCGGCGTTCCTCACGCCGCTCCAGCTCGCCGGAGACGACGAGCCGCTGGGCGGCGGAGTACTCCGGGTGGCAGGTGGACAGTGTGATCATGGCCGTGGTCGGCCTGCGGCCCGGCAGTCCGGGCACGGGGGCGATGACGGCCGTCTCGCCGGGGTCGACGACGCGCTCTCCGGTGACCCGGTAGGTGTACCGGGCGTCCCTGGCGTCGACCACGATCTCGTCGCCCTGGCGGAGCTCTCCGAGCCGGTTGAAGGGGGCAGCGTAGGTCGTTCGATGCCCAGAAAGCACGAAATTTCCTATCTCTCCGGGCAGGGCGGTACCGGGGTAGTGACCGGGCCCCATCCGTAGCTGCTCCCAGCCGACACCCTCGACGACGGCGTACTCGTAGTCGTCGCCGAGTCTGGGGATCCTGAGCAGCGCCAGCGCTCCGCCCAGCCGGACGCCACCGGATCCCGCCGCCGGATCCCTCGCCGGGAGCCCGTCGCGGTCGCCGAGGAACCGCTCGCGCAGCATCGCCTGCTGCCGCGCGGTGTAGGAACCGGTTCCGCACAGGAGGTAGGTGCAGAAGAACAGGACGACCAGCCCCGCGGTCGTGCTCAACTCTCCGAACGCCCTCAGCGCGGCCCTCATGCGCTCACGTTAATGACGATGAATCATTACGACACGGCGGGGATCGCACCGTTGAACCAAGGTTTGCGCGTCGATGGACCCCTATGGGATCGCCATGTCATGGGTGCGCCGACTATTCTTACTCGAGTCTTCGCCACCAGCGATTACGCTAGCTGACATGGCCTGCGCACGATCCGACCGCGCAGGGTTGACGCAGGAGAACCCCAGTGCCCAAGCCTAAGACTCGCAAGAAGGCGGTTTACACACCGCCGCAGACGTCCCAGCAGGTCAAAATGAGCCCGCGCTGGCTTGCGCCGGTCATGGTGGCTTCCTGGATCATCGGAATCCTGTGGATCGCCGTCTACTACATCGCACCGCACGCACCCGGCATCGGCGCCCTGCAGAACTGGAACCTGCTGATCGGGTTCGCTTTCATCATCTTCGGTGTGGTGCTGTCCACGCGCTGGCGTTAGTTTTTTCCACAGTGTTTATCCACACCCTGGGGAAGCACCAGGGTGTGGATCAGGCGGGTCAGCCGGGAAGACCGATCTGTATCTGGTAGACGTACGGCGGCAGCAGCAGGACCAGCGCGACGAGCGCGACGAACACCGCCGCACACCCCGCCCACTGGAACACGTTCCGGCTCTTCGCCGGGGCGTAGGCGAAGATCCCGCCGACCACGGCGCCGGTGATCAGGCCGCCGAGGTGCCCCTGCCAGCTGATGTTGGGGATCATGAAGGTGAGCACCGCGTTGATGCCGATCAGCCAGAGCACGCCGCGGGCGTCGTAGCCCAGCCTTCTGGCGACCACGAACAACGCGCCGAACATGCCGTAGATCGCGCCTGAAGCACCGACCGCGGCGATGCCGAACAGGTAGATCGCGACGGACCCGCCGAGCGCGGACAGCAGGTAGAGCGCCAGGAAGCGCAGTGAGCCCAGGCGCCGCTCCAGCTCGGGGCCGATGGCGTAGAGCGCCCACATGTTGAACACGATGTGGGTGATCATGTAAACGCCGCCGGCCAGCGGCGCGTGCAGGAACGCCCCGGTGAGCAGGCGCCACCATTCACCGTAGGCGACGGCGCCGGAGTTCATCGCGAAACCGTTCAGCACAGGACCGGGGCTGAGGGTCTCCGCGGCGTAGGCCAGAACGTTGACGACGAGCAGCGTCCAGGTGACCCTGGGGGTGGCGACCGCTCTGCCGCCAAAGACCGACTGCGCCTGCCGTACCGTCCTGTTGCCCTCGGCCACGCACTCGGGGCACTGGAAGCCGACCGAGGCCTCACGCATGCAGTCCGGGCAGATGGGCCGGTCACAGCGCTGACAGCGCACGTAGGTCTCACGACCGGGATGCCGATAACACGTGGGAACGGCAGCGGTTTCTGACTCGCTGGGTGGCTGGGTGGTCATGGCGTGTCGCTGGCCCCTTCGACCGTGCTGTTATCCACAGACTGCCAGCCTATTCATGATCCCGAGCACACGCACCAGTGAGCGGGCACACCAATGTGGTGAAGCTCACCGGCACGACCATCGGGACCGTGCCGGGCCGTGGGGCGGCGGTCGCGGCGCGAGGCCGCCGCCCCAGGTGACTAGCCCTGGACGCGGTCGATCGTGACCGACTCCAGGACCACCGGGTCGGTCGGACGGTCACGGGCGTCGGTCTCGGTCTTGACGATCGCGTCGACGACGTCCTGGCCCTCGATGACCTCACCGAAGATGGTGTGCTTGCCGTTCAGGTGCGGCGTGGGCACCACGGTGATGAAGAACTGCGAGCCGTTGGTGCCGCGTCCCCCGATGGTGCCCGCGTTGGCCATGGCGAGCAGGTAGGGGCGACCGAAGAACAGGTCCGGGTGGATCTCGTCGTCGAACTTGTAGCCCGGGCCGCCGGTGCCCTGGCCCAGCGGGTCACCACCCTGGATCATGAAACTGTCGATGACCCGGTGGAAAACCGTGCCATCGTAAAGCTTGGCGTTCGTCTTCTGCCCGGTCTCCGGGTGCACCCACTCGCGGGTGCCCTCTGCCAGCTCGACGAAGTTGCGCACGGTCTTGGGCGCGTGGTTCGGGAAGAGCCGAACCTTCACGGTGCCACGATTGGTGTTCAGGTTTGCGATCAAGTTCTCAGCCACGATCGGGCTCCCCCTTCATGTAGTTGGCTAAAGCCTCTGTAACGTGCTGTTTCATGGTGTTTTGGTGGCTGCGGCCGTAGCCGGTCCCCCTAGCATCCTCCCACGGCCGGTAATGATTGAGCCGCCTTCGAGCGGGAAGGGGAGGCAACGGGGCCCCGACAACTGGGGAGGTTAACGTGCCTCTTGCACTATTTGGAAAGCGCCACACGATCGTGGTTCCGGACACACGCCTGAATCAGATGAAGGCCCAGGTGTCCCGTGCCGCCGACCTCGCCTCAGAGCGGGTCAGCCCGGTGGCCGTTCAGGCGCGTGAGGCGGCCGGCCACGCCCGTGAGGCGGCCACTCATGCTCGTGGCGCGGCCAACGACAGGATCTATGTGGCCAGGGAATGGGCGGCGCCCAAGCTGGACGCCGCGGCTCACTCGGTCGAGGAGCAGATCGCGCCGAGGGTCAGCGCGTTGCTGTTGCAGGCGGCGAACAAGGTTGATCCCACACCGCCCGTCAAGTCCCGTAAATGGCCGGTGCTTCTGCTGCTCACGGGGGTCGCGATCGGCGCGGTCGGCTTCGCGCTGTACCGCAGAAGCGCCGACAAGTGGACCGACGCGATGAAGGAGAACGCCTCTGACGCCTCCCAGTGGGCGTCGGAGAAGGCGCGGTCCACCTCGGAGAAGGTCTCCGACGTGACGGGGGAGACCACATCGAAGGTCGGCGCCAAGGCCGACCGGCTCGGTAACAAGGCCGAGCACAAGGCGGACCAGGCTTCGAAGAAGCTGCCCTGATCCACTGCGGATACGGCCCGGACCACAAGGGTACGGGCCGTATCCGCATGTGCGGGCTCCGCAGCGACACCCGCCGGAGCCCTCTCCTCCCCGCCGGACACCGCCGAATCCTTCTCAGCCGGACACCCGCCGGATTCTTCCCCGCCGGACGCCTCTCGGAGCCCCTCCCGGTGGACGCCCCCGGCTCCGGGGCCCGGTTCTTCCTGAACCCCCGTTCTCCCCGGGCCCCGGTTTTCCTGGATCGCGGTTCCCCGCGCGTCCCCCGCGCTTCGACCGCGTCTCCACCCCTCGCCGCCGACCTCTCTCAGGCCGCCTCTCTCGGGTGCTGGGTGTGGCGGCCGTGCGCCTTCGCCGTGTTCGAGACCTTCCACGGCTCCGGTACGGCCGGCGGCGATCCGGGCCTTAGCCAACGAACCCGTACCGATCCCCCGTGCGGTGCGGATCGCGTGAGGGTCAGTGCTTCTCCGGCGAGATCGACGAGCAGGTGAGCAGGAGGTCCCCCTCGGGCGAGGTCACGCCCTTCTCATCGGCGCCCATCATCTTGGTGATCGTGACCTCCCCGTCCTTCGACTCCAGGATCACGCCACCCCCCGGTCCGATCTTGCCGGAAAGCTCGGGCAGCGGCGCTGCGGGCACCTCCGCCGTGGCTCCCGAGGACGCGTCGGGAGTGACCTCGTCCAGGCGGGGGGCGGGGACGGCGGTGGGCACTTCGGAAGGAATGCTGGGCGACAGCGCGCTCCCGACGTGGTCCTGCAACGTGCCGTCCTTCTCCGCCACACCCGGCCTCGCCGGGTCGGAGTCCTGCTCGTCGGGAGCCACCTTGAAGACGGACCCGTCAGGACCCTCCTTGAGAACGGACCCGTCAGGGGCCACCTTCCACTCCTCCACCCTCTTCTCCACACCCGGCCTCGCCGGGTCGGAACCCTGCTCGTCGGGAGCCACCTTGAAGACGGACCCGTCAGGAGCCTGCTTGAGGATGGGCCCATCGGGAACCGCCTTCAAGCCCCCTTCCTTGAGCTTCATGTCTTCCTTCAGCGTGTCGAACTTCTTGAGCTCCTCCTCGGTGATCTTGTACGACCTCACGCTCAGCTTTCCCCCCTCGCATCGGATGGCGTAGACGCCTCCTCCGAGGCCGGGACTCTGCGGGTCGACGACAAGGCCCTGGCTCGGAGAGGCGAGGATGGCTGCCGGATCCGAGGTCTCGGTACTGGGCACAGGGCTCGGAGTGTCGGCGCTGGCCGCGCCGGTCAGCGTGGTCATCAGGGCCCCGGTCGTCATCACGGCGGCCGCGAGAATACGAATACGCATGCGCGTCTCTCCCTGTCGGATCGGTGGTCTGGGCTGACAGGCTCGCGTCCGCATGCTGAACCCAGCCTGAAGGCGGCAGAAATCGTCTTCAGGCTGGCTTTAGGCGGACTGCGGCAGGCTGGACGTCATGCGCATGCTGCTGGTTGAGGACGAGAAGCGCCTGGCCGACCTGCTGAGAAGCGGCCTGGCCTCAGAGGGGTTCGCCGTCGACGTCGCCCACGACGGTCGTGACGGGCTGTGGATGGCGAGCGAGAACGCCTACGACGTGATCGTGCTCGACGTCATGCTTCCCAGGATGAACGGCTACACCGTCTGCGCCAGGCTCCGCGCGGCCGAGAACTGGACGCCGATCCTGATGCTCACCGCGAAGGACGGGGTGCACGATGAGGCCGAGGCCCTGGACACCGGCGCCGACGACTTCCTGTCCAAGCCCTTCTCCTACGTGGTGCTGCTGGCCCGGTTGCGCGCACTGACCCGCAGGGGAGGCGGGGCGAGGCCCGTCTCCATCGTGGTCGGCGACCTGGCCATCGACCCGGCGGGGCTCCGCTGCCGCAGGGGGGAGGTGGAGATCTCCCTCACCCCGAAGGAGTTCGCGGTCCTGCACGGCCTGGCCCGCAGGCAGGGAGAGGTCGTCTCCAAGGGGGAGCTGCTCGCCCAGGCATGGGACTTCTCCTACGACGGCGACCCGAACATCGTCGAGGTCTACATCAGCGCACTGCGCCGTAAGATCGACTCTCCGTTCGGCCGCTCGTCCCTGGTGACCGTACGCGGTGCCGGCTACCGGCTGGAGGCCTGAGATGTCACGCCTTTCCGTCCGGGTCAGAGCCACCCTGGCGGCGACCGCGATCGTCGCGGTCGCGCTGGGGGTCGCGGCGGCCGTACTCGTCGGCGTGCTCATGGGCAGCCTGGTGGAGAGCGCGTCCGCCGAGGCCACCCGACGGGCAGACGCCACCGCGGACGTGCTCGCCGCCCAGACGAAGGTCGACAAATCTGACCTGGTCGCCGGGCAGGTCATCGACCCGGACATCATGATCCTCCACAAGTCCTTCCCGGCCGACACCTCCGAGGACGCCCCCGTCGCCCCCGACTCCCCGGGAACCGTCCCCGAGCAGCCTCTCCCGGAGAAGGGCATCGAGAAGGACCGTTCAGGCGTCCTCCCCGCCTCCGCTCTGAAGTCCCTGCTCGTGGGCTCCGGAGGAACCGTGGTCTCCGATGTTTCCCCGGCCCTGCCTCCCGACGCGAAAGCGGACCTCCCCTCCGTGAAGTACGCCGAGCTTTCCCCCAGGGAGTACTCGGTCATCTCCCCCGCGGGCGAGTGGACGTCCCTCGGATCCTTCACCGTCGCCACCACGCAGGTCCCCACGGAGCAGGGGCCGCTGCTGGTGCAGGCCAGGGCCTCCCTCGAGCCCACGAAGAACGCCCTGAACACGCTGCAGAGCCTGCTGCTTCCCGGCATCCCGGCGCTCCTTCTGCTCGTCGCGGCGCTGACCTGGCTGGTGGTCGGCAGGGCGCTCGCGCCGGTGTCCGCCATCCGCGAGGAGATGGCCGACATCACCGCCAGCGACCTGCACCGCAGGGTTCCCGTGCCACGCTCGCGCGACGAGATCGCCAGGCTCGCCGAGACGATGAACAGCGCGCTCGACCGGCTGGAGCACGCCGTCAACCGGCACAAGCGCTTCGTCGCCGACGCGGCCCACGAGCTGCGCAGCCCGCTGGCCATCCTGCGCACCCGCCTGGAACTCGCCCCGCGGGAACCACTGGTCGCCGAGACGCTGACCGACGTGGAACGGATCCAGAAGCTCACCTCGGACCTGCTGTTGCTAGCTCGTCTCGACGCCGGGGAACCCGCCTGTCACGAGGAGGTCGAGCTCGGCCAGGTCGCCGCCGAGGAGGCGGCCAGGCCCCGCCCGAGGCCCGAGGTCCGGGTGAGGCTCGACGTGGCCGTCGACGCCGTGGTCCGCGGCTCGGCCGACCAGCTACGCCGCCTGGTGGCCAACCTGATGGACAACGCGGTACGGCACGCGGCCTCAACGGTCACCCTGCGGCTGACCCTGGACGGGGGCCAGGCCGTACTCGACGTGCGCGACGACGGGCCGGGGATCCCCGCCGAGCACCGGGTGGCGGTCTTCGACCGCTTCACCCGGCTCGACGAGGCGAGGGACAGGGACGCGGGCGGCTCGGGGCTCGGACTCGCCATCGCCAGGGACATCGCGGTACGGCACGGCGGCAGCCTCGACCTCGTCGAGGAAACCCCGGGAGCGTGGCTGCGCGCACGGTTTCCCGTGATATGAATCACACGTGGTTCGTTGAGGAGCCCTCACCCCCAGGAGGCCCGTCATGCCGTTCCCCACTCGCAGAGTGATGATCTTCCGGACCCTGACCGGCGGCGTGACCGCCCTGGTCGCATCGGCTGTCGCGTGGGCGCGCCCCGCGGAGGCCACCGAGACGGACGCCGAGTCGACCACCATCCTGGCCAAGACCAAGAGCATCCCGGTGGGCGGCGGGAAGATCATTCAGGGTAAGTGGGTGGTCACCCAGCCGAAGAAGGGCACCTTCCGGGCTTTCAGCGCGAAGTGCACCCACCAGGGGTGCACGGTCGCGAGCGTGAGCGGCGGCACCATCAACTGCCCCTGCCACGGCAGCAAGTTCGGCATCTCCGACGGCGCCGTGGCCAGGGGACCTGCCTCCCGGGCGCTGCCGAGTCAGCGGATCAAGGTCTCCAAGGGCGTCATCCGCCTGGGCTGAGCTCGGCGACATAGGCCGTCGCGCTGCGGTCGACCTCGAATCCCGCGCGGACGTAGACCCCGAGCGCGCCGGTCGAGTTGTCCGCGTCGACCCCGAGACCGGCCCTCTGGTAGCCCCTGGCACGAAACTCGGCGAGGGCGTGGGCGAGCAGCCCGCTCGCCACGCCCCTGCCCCGCCAGTCGCGCAGGGTGGCGATGATCTGGATCCACGCCTCACGGATGCCGGTGACCTCGCTGTCGGCCTCGTAGTAATGGGTGATCAGCAGCCCGACGCTCCTGCCCGACTCCTCCTGGACGACGAAGGAGTCCTCCCGGCTGAAGCTCGTCCCGATGATGAGGTCCCGCCAGCTCTCCTGAGTGTGCGGCACGCTGCCCCAGTGGTCGGTGAAAGCCGCGTTGCGCACCTCGACGGCCACCTCGTCGAGATCCTCCGTGTAGGGGACGACCTTCAGGCCACCGGGCATGACGCTCGTGGGCAGAGGCCTGCCCAGGTCGCGGCGCATACCGTAGAACGACCGCCTCGGCATCAGACCGGCCGCGGTCACCGCGGCTTTGGCCCACTCGTTGTGATCGTCCACCTGGGTGTGGAGCTCAAGGGGAAAGCCGGGAAAGCGGCGTTCGTGCACGGTCCTGGCGGCCCGGGCCGCCCAGCTCATGAGCTGCCCGCCGAGGCCACGGTGCCGGTATTCCGGATGCACCGCGCACCACAGACGCATGCGGTGGGCCGGTTCCGCCACAGGCCTGGCGTAGACGGCGCCGAAGGCCACCAGCCTGTCCCCGTCCCACACGGCGCCGGTGCCCTCGGCGAGGTCTAGCGCCGGAAGGCCGAGGTCGTCCGCGAGGTCGTCCTGGCTGTAGTTGTCCCCGGTCCGGTCCTCGGCCTCCACCGCCGCGAGCAGCTCCGCCCACTTGCCCACGTCTTTCACAGCCAGTGGAGTCCACTCGAATGTCATGGCGCGGAGCTTATGACCGCCCCTGTCCCCATCGCGAGAGATTTTCCCGGGCCGGGCGAGTCACGGCGGCCTCAGAGCAGGCGCGTCCCGCAGTCCAGCTCCTGGCCGATCCGCTGGAGCCCCGCGGCGAAGCCGTCCTTGGTATTCCTGCCGAAGCCGATGAAGAGCCGGTTGGCCAGCGAAACACCCCAGCGGCCGGAGGACGCGACGTTGAAGACACGGTGGGTGACAAGCGTGCCCTCGGGATGCGGCTCGACGGTGTACTCCCCCCGATACCACCACCCGCCCTGGGCGGCCAGGGTCCCCTCGGTCACCTCGACGGTCATCGAGTGGGCCGGCATCCGCAGGGTGAAGCGCCCCGGGCCGCCCTCGACCGTGCCACCGGAGGAGGAGAACAGCCAGACGTTGTCGGGGCCGACCGGCCCCGGATGCACCGTGAGGATCAGCCGCTCGACCCGTTCCCGCGAGGTCTCGACGACTCCCGCCACCTCATACAGCAGGGTCTTCTTCATCCGGTCCTCCAAACACATCGAAATCGAGACGGTCCTGCCAGGTCAGTTCTCCGGTCCCGAGCCGGTCCAGGACGCTCCGCACCCAGTCGAGCTCGGCACCGCGCAACGCGCGCTCGTATTCGAGCTCCAGCACCAGCAGCCGGGGCAGCCCGCTCTCCTCAAGGCTTCTCATGTGCGCGTCACAGGCGAAGATCCTGCTCTCCAGGGTCGCGGCGCGGGTCAGCAGCGCCCGTTCGGCCTCGCGCACCGGCAGGCATCCGATGAGGGAGAGCGCGGCGTGAAAGTTCCGCATGTCCGGTCCCGGCTCCTCGAGCAACCGCCGGAGCCGGGTCGCCAGCTCCGCCCTGCCCTCCTCGCTGAGCCGGTAGACCGTCCGCTCCGGCCTGCGGCCCTGCCTGCTGGTCTCGACGGGAACGATCAGCTCGTCTCCGGCCAGCCGGTCGACCGCGTGGTAGAGGCTGCGCGGCAGCCCCGTCACGTAGTCCTTGTGCGTGTCCAGGATCAGCCGGTGCATCTCGTAGGGATGGCTCGGCTTGACCGAGAGCAGCGCGAGCACGGTCAGCCCGACGAGATCGGGTCCTCGTGGCATCACACCTCCCATGCACACTTCTTTATTGCAGTATGCATTATGCGAAGGCGCTACGAGCGGGGACAAGGGAGGGATCTTGTCCGGCCGAAGCCGCCGACCGACGAGAACCGGCGTCATCTCCGAGGAGGCGGCGTCATCCCCGGGCGGATCCGATGGTGAGCATCACCGTGCCCATGGTGATCTTCACCCCTCGCCGATAACCGTTCCGCTCCGTGTCAACGGCCCTGCCCCGCTCACCGGACGTACCGGCCTTGCCGCCCCTGACGTCCCTGTTGGCTTTATCGGCGTTGGCTTTGGCGGCGTTGGCTTTGGCGGGTCTTCCCGTACCCCCCGGCCCGCCTCGGCTCCCACCCGGCCTGCTTCGATCACCCGGCCTGCTTCGATTCCCCTCGGACTTGCCCCGGCTCCCCCCTGGCCCGCCCCAGCTCCCCTCAGGCTCGCCCCGGTCCTTCGACCTGGTGGTGAAGCGCAGTCTGGCCTTGTGCTCCGGATCCAGCTTCGCGATCGTGCAACGCACCGCCGTGGCACTGAACCGGCACCCGCGACTCGCCCTGACGATCCGCTGCCCGCCGAAGGTCCGGCCGATCACGGAGACCCTGGTCGCGGGAATCGGTCCGGTGTTGAGAACCGTGACGTCGTAGGCGTGCCTCCCCACCGGCCTGCCCGCGGCGGCCAGCTCGGCCGGGGGCTGGGCGAGCGTCCTCAGCGCCGAGAGGGGGCCGTTGAAGACGTTCTGCCCACCGGGGAGCGTTCCCCTGTCCGCGACCTGCCAGAAAGTGTGACGCGGCCAGCCTGCCGGGAGCATCCCGGGCTCCGCGCCCCACCGGGCCAGCCACAGGGGATTACGGCCGAAGGCCGTGGAGTCTCCCGTGCAGGTCTGCCACCAGCTCGTAGTGGTGTAGATGATCGCGTCCCGGCCGGTCCGCTGCCAGTAGCGTGAGATGAAGTCCCTCAGCCAGGCGACCGTCTGCGGCTGATCCAGGCCGTAGCAGGTGTCGAGGCCGTTCCTGCCGCCGTAGGGGTTGTCCTCCACGTCCAGCACTCCCGGCAGGGTCCGGCCGTCCGCGACCCAGCCGCCGCCGTTGCCGACGAAGAAGTCGGCCTGGGTCGCGCCGTCCGACTCGTGCGGCTGAGCGAAGTGGTAGGCGCCCCGGATCAGGCCCGCCGCAGCCGCGCCCTCCTCCTGCGTCTCGAACAGGGGATTGCGGTAGTTCACTCCCTCAGAGGCGTACACGAAGGCGAACGTGCCACCGCCACCCGCGACGGCCTCCCAGTCGATCTCCCCTGTCCAGTTGCTGACGTCGATCCCGCGAATCCCCTCGGTCCCGGCGTCCCCCACCTCCGTGGCATGGGCTGTTTCGGGAAGGAACGCCCCCATCACAACCAGCGCGACCAGCAGAGACGTACGTTTCACGTGAATCCCTCCGCCCTCGCGTGGCATCGGGCAAGATCCTGGCCGATGCCCATCACGACCTGCAAGGACCGTGGGCAATCGCCACGAGGGTTGGGGTGGTTCCTAGGAGAATGTCGCCCGATCGGATCGTCGGATCCCGGGCGACGCTCGATGGAGAACCACACCGTGGCGCACCGCCGTACGATCGGGCGAGCGTGGCCACCACGACGCGCAGCGGCCCCGAGGCGGCACGGCGGGGCACGTCCGGATCAGGTGGTCGCCAGGGCGACCGTCGGGGACAGACGGGCCGCGCGCATGGCCGGGTAGAGACCGGCGACGGTGCCGATGACAAGCGTCGCGGCGACCGCGCCACCGATCGCCCACGGCGGCACGATCGGAGGCCAGTCACGCGACAGCGCGTATCCAATGGTCGCGAGGGCGCCGAGCACCGCCCCCACGATCCCGCCGAGCGCGGACAGCAGCAGGGACTCCGCGAGGAACTGCAGGCGCACCTGCCCCCGGGTCGCGCCGAACGAGCGGCGCAGGCCGATCTCCTTACGACGCTCCAGCACCGAGATCACCATGGTGTTCGCCACTCCGACCCCGCCGACCAGCAGCGCGACCGCGCCGAGCCCGAGCAACAGGTTGGTGAACGCGCCCGCGGCGGCCGCCCGAGCGGCCAGCGCGTCCGAGGGCCTGCTGACGTTCACCTCCTCCGGGTTCTCCGGATTGACCGTGCGGGGCAGCACCGCCCTGACCGCCTCGACCGCCTCCTCGGTCGACCGCTCGTAGATCGTCGTGGGGTGCCCGTCGAAACCCAGGTGTTCCTCCGCGGCCGGAAACCCGACGAGCGCGGAGCGTTCGATCTCCGGGGCGAGCGGCATCGGCCCGAGGAGCCCGATGACGGTGAACCACCGATTCCCCATCCACACCCGTACGCCGGTCCTGGTGATGCCGAGCCGTTCTGCGGCCTTCGCCCCCAGGACGACGGCGGGCTGCCGCTCGGTCGCGGCGTTCAGCCAGGCCCCCTTCACGACGCTCCCCTCAAGCGTGGTGAGCAGCTCGGTGGTCGCCGCCTGTACGGCGATGCCCCCGGTCACCGCCTTGGCGATGTGGTCGGTACGCCGGACGGTCGCCTCGACGGCTCCGGTCGCGGAGGCCGTGAGGACCGGGCCGACGCGCTTGACCATGCCGACCGCCCCCGTGGGCAGCTTGGCCTCCTCCCCGAAGAGGGTCTGGCCCGCCGAGACGCTGAGGAGGTTGGTGCCGAGCCGGTCGAGCTGGCGCAGCAGCTGCTCCTGGGAGGACGAGGAGATGCCGATCACTGCGATCATGGTGGCGATGCCGATGGCGATCCCCAGCGCGGACAGGATCACCCGGGTCGGGCGGGTACGGAGCCCCGCCGCGCCCACCCGCAGGACGTCGGAGGGACTCAGCCTGGCGGGCGCCAGCCGCTCCGCGCGGCTCACGCCTGGTCTCCCTTCGTGATCTCCGCCGGAGGCTTGCGCCCGTCGCCGAGGTCGGCGATGATCTGGCCGTCGCGGACCCGGACCTGCCGCGGGCACCACTCGGCGATCTCCGCGTCGTGCGTGATGACCGCGATCGTGGTTCCCGCGGCGTGCAGGTCGCGCAGGACCCGCAGCACCTCGGCCCCCGCCACGGAGTCCAGGTTTCCGGTCGGCTCGTCGGCGAGCAGCAACGGCGGGTCTCCGGCAACCGCGCGGGCCACCGCGACCCGCTGCTGCTCTCCTCCGGAGAGCTGGTTCGGCCTGTGTCCCAGCCGATGGCCGAGGCCCACCCGTTCCAGCGCGGCGGCGGCCCGCTCCCGCCTGGCCCGCAGCGCGATGCCGGTGTAGAGGAGCCCGTCGGCCACGTTGTCCAGCGCGCTCACCCCCGGGGACAGGTGGAACTGCTGGAACACGAATCCCAGGTGGCGTGCGCGCAGCGCGGACAGCTCACGGTCGGAGAGCTCGGCCACGTGACGGCCCGCGATGCGCACGATCCCGCTGGTGGGCCGGTCCAGGGTTCCGATCATGTGAAGCAGGGTGGACTTTCCCGAGCCGGAAGGACCGATGATGGCCAGCAGCTCGCCGTTCCCGACCGTGAGGTCGACCCCGCGCAGGGCCCGCACGTGCCCGTTGTAGACCTTGGTCACATCGCGCAGCTCCACCACGTACGGCCCGCCCTGACCGCTCACGCGTGCCTCCGCGTCCACCGCGTACGGCCCGCCCTGACCGGCCACGCGTGCCTCCACCGCGTCCACCGCGTACGGCTCGCTCATGCCCGCCACGTGCGGCTCCTCGTCTCCATCGTGTACGGCTGCGATCATGAGGCGGGCACCCCGACCTTCATGCCCTCGGAGAGCCCGGTGCCGGTGATCTCCACCAGGCCGCTGCCGAAGGCACCGGTCTCCACGGCCACGACGCGGGTCGCGCCCCCCTCGACGACCTCGACCCCGAACCCGCCCTCGCGCAGCGCCAGCAACGCCTCGACGGGCACCGTCAGGACGTCCTTTCGCCGCTCGCTGACCAGCTCGACCTCGACCGGGGCCCGGTCCAGCCTGGCCTTCGGCACCTTGTCGAGCGTGATGTCGACGTCGATGGTCGTGCCGTCGTCGTTTCCCTGGCCCGACCTGACGGGCTCGGCGACCGTGCCGACCGCGCTGATCCTGCCGCTTTTCCGCTCGCCGCCGGGCAGTTCGACGGTGACCTTCGCGCCCTTCCTGGCCAGTGTCTGGTCACCGGTGTCGAGGTCCACGTGCACCAGCCGCCGGATGCCGCTGACCGTCATGAACGGCCTGCCGGGAGCGAACCTGTCGCCGACCGAGACCTTCGCGTCGGTCACCCGGACCGCGGCGGGCAGGAAGACCGCCTGGGTCGCGTCCACCTGCCCGGTCTCCGGCAGGCCCGCGTCGTCCTGCCACTCCTTGACGGCCAGGTACGTCGCGTAGCTGAAGTGGTCGTCAACCGTCAGGTAGTCGCCGTAGCCGAGTGCCCTGAGGTTGCGCTCGAGCTGCTCGACGTCTGGCCCGTCGGACATCCCCTGCCGCAACGGGCGGTAGAGCGGCAGCGAGCCGTACATCACGACGAGCGGCTTCCGATCGACCTTGAGCAGCGGGCGGCCTCTGCGGACCACCGCCCCCTCCGCCGCCACCCACGTCACGGTGCCCGCGGCCTCCGTGGCGAGCTGCCGTTCACCGGCGTAGGTGAGCGAGCCGTCCACGGTCTTGGTGTCCACCAGGTCCTGCCGGGTGATCGACGCGGTGGGCGGGACGGGTGGCTTGCTCGGCGCCGCGGCACCCGCGCCGCCGTCGCCGAGGATGGCGACCGCCGTCCAGCCCGCGGCGAGCACGAGGAGACCCGCGACAACGGTGAGGCCCTTCCTCACTGCTGCCCCTTCAGGCCGGGCGCGAACTCCTTGCACGCCTCCTGCGCCTTTTTGACCTTCTGCTCCCCGTCACCGCCGCCGGGCAGGTGAACCCTGAACCGGCCGTTGGCATCCGGGTCGGGCATGTCGACGCCGTGCTCCCGCATGCACTGGGCGTACTTCAGCATCTGGTCACGAGCCTTCGGGTCGCTCGCCGGCCCCCCCTTGCCTCCGACCGCGTCCTTCATGAAGTGCTGGCACTCCTGCATGGCCTTCTCTGTCTTGGCCTCGTCGCCGCCCTTCGGTTGCCTGATGATCATCCTGCCGTCGGCTTCCGGGTCGGGGACGTCCACGCCGTGCTCCCGCATGCACTGGGCGAACTTCAGCTGCGCGTCCCGCCGGTCGGCCGGGGCCGATCCGGAGGCGGAGGCGGACGGCTTGGCCGTACCGCCGCTCGCCCCGGCGATGCCGTCGGCCCCCGCCCCGGCCCCCGACGCGGATCCGGCACCGCACGCGGCCAGCGCTAAGACCAGCGGGGCAACGGCCAGCAACGGTCGAACGTTCATGGCTCACTCCTTCGCGCCACGGGTCACTCGCCCGGGGCGCGGCCTCACTTCACCGGGCACGGTGCTAAACACGGATAAGCCGGAGATCTCAGCAATCGCCTTACTCCCGGCTAACACCCTCTCGGCCACCCTCGGTGCTGGACCCGGTGCCGGACAGGGAGGCGGAATGCGAGTGCTTGTCGTCGAGGACGAGGAGGAGCTGGCCGACGCCATCGCGCGTGGTCTGCGGCTGCACGCCATCGCCGTCGACGTGGTCCACGACGGCCAGGAGGCGCTGGAGATGGCCGCCTACGTCGACTACGACGTCGTCGTCCTCGACCGCGACCTTCCCGAGGTCCACGGGGACGACGTCTGCCGCGAGCTGACAGCCGGGGAGGAGCCCGGCAGAATCCTCATGCTGACCGCCGCGGGACAGATCCGCGACCGGGTCGACGGGCTGTCCATCGGCGCGGACGACTATCTGACGAAGCCGTTCGCGTTCGCCGAGCTGGTGGCCAGGATAAGGACGCTGGCCCGCCGTTCTCCCAGGTCCGCGCCGTCGGCGCTTGAGCGGGCCGGGATCAGGCTCGATCCCGCCCGCCGTACGGTCACCCGGGACGGACGGGAGGTCACGCTGAACCGCAAGGAGTTCGACGTCCTGAGCGTGCTCCTGCGCGCGGACGGGAACCTCGTCACCTCGGCCGAGCTGCGCAGGAGCGTCTGGGACGAGTACGCGGACGCGGGGACGGGCGTGCTGCGCGTCACCATCACCTCGCTGCGCAGGAAACTCGGTGTCCCCCAGGTGATCGACAACGTGCCGGGCAAGGGGTACCGGTTTTGACGGCCTCGAACCCGTCCCGTGGGAAAGGGACCTCGATGAGACGGGCCATCGCGGCCACCCCCCGCTGGAACAGGCTGGGCCTGCGCACGCGGCTCACCCTGCTGTACGGCGGGCTGTTCTTCGCCGCGGGATCGGTGCTGCTCTGGCTCACCTATCTGCTGACCGCCAGGGCGCTGAACCAGCAGTTCGTCGTGAAGCTCGGCAAGGTGACACTGCCCAGCGGCTCACCCACCGACCCTTTTTCCAGGACCGTCATCGATGGCACACCCGCCGATCAGGCGACCCAGCAGCTGAAACAGGAGGTCGGGCAGCGGACGACCAGCGTGCTCGAGGAGATGCTGCGCTCCTCGCTGGTCGTCATGATCCTGGTCGGGATCGTCGCGGTGGTCGTCGGTTACCTGGTGGCCGACCGCGCGCTCAGGCCCCTCGACCGGATGACGGAGACCGCGCAGCGGCTCTCGGAAAGCACCCTGCACGAGCGGATCTCACTTCAGGGCCCGCAGGACGAGGTCAAGCGGCTCGCCGACACCTTCGACGCGATGCTCGACCGCCTGCACCGGGTGTTCGACGCCCAGCGCCGCTTCGTGGCAGATGCCTCCCACGAGCTGCGCACCCCATTGACGATCAACCGCACCATTCTGGAGGTCTCGCTGGAGGAGCCGGCGGCCTCCGAGGACCTCAAGGCGCTGGCTCGCGCGCTCCTCGGCACGAACGCCAGGTACGAGCGGCTGATCGAGGGCCTGCTGCTGCTCGCGCAGTCCGAGCAGGAACTCACCGTCCGCAAGACCGTCGACCTGCGCCAGGTCGTCCACACCGTGCTGGAACAGCTCGCCCTCGAACCCCGCAGACGGCGGGTGACCGTCCACCAGGACCGGCGTCCCGCACCCGCCGACGGCGACCCGCTCTTCCTGGAACGCTGCGTGTTCAACCTCCTGGAGAACGCGATCAAGTACAACGTCCGCGACGGCGACATCTGGGTGGCCACCTGTCAGGACGACACCGCCGCGATCGTCACGGTGGAGAACACGGGTCCCGTGGTGCCGCCGTACGAGGTCGACGAGCTGTTCCAGCCGTTCCGCAGGCGGCACGGCGAACGCGTCCGCTCGGCGCGCGGGGCCGGGCTCGGCCTGTCGATCGTGCGTGCCATCGCCGACGCCCACGGCGGCACCGTCACCGCGAGGGCCCGTCAGGAGGGCGGTCTCACCGTCACCGTGCGCCTTCCCCGAAGCTCGGAACCGGACCCGCCGTCCGAGGACGCCGTTCGCCCCGGGACCGCCGACGGACGGAAAGGCGTGATCGGGTCTACGGCCTTTTCCGGTTGACCGGCCCCGGCGGTTTCCTAGAGTGAGAACGTGCCCGATCCTGTGACCCTGCGGGGTAAGCGTGTGTGCCTGGAACCGCTTGGCGCCGAGCATGTCGACGGCCTCGTCGAGGCCGCGACCGAGTCCCGCGACGCCTACGACTTCACACTGGTCCCGCCGGACACGGTGTCGATGGACCGGTACGTCCAGGCGGCCCTCGACGACCGGCGAACGGGCTGGGCGCTTCCCTTCGCCATCCGGGACCTCCGGTCGGGAAAGGTGATCGGCTCGACCCGCTTCCTCGACCTGGACTACTGGTCCTGGCCTCCGTCCTGGCCCCCGGGGCGCACGACTCCCCGTCCGGACGCGGTTCCCACCGTGGCCGAGATCGGCAGCACCTGGCTGGCCGCCTCCGCCCAGAGGACCGGGTGCAACACCGAGGCGAAGCTCCTGATGCTCGGCCACGCCTTTGACGTCTGGGCGGTCCTGCGGGTCACCCTGAAGACCGATGCCCGCAACCAGCGGTCCCGCAGGGCGATCGAGAACATCGGAGGCCTATTCGAAGGGGTACGGCGGGCTCACGCGAGAACCGTCGACGGCTCGATCCGGGACACGGCTTACTACTCCATCCTCGTCGAGGAATGGCCTCAGGTCCGGACCCACCTCGAGGCTCGGCTGAACCGATGACCCGGATCGCTGTCGCCGTCAGAAGGTCACGGTGCCGGGCGGTCACGGTGCCGGGCAGTCACGATGTCAGACGGTCACGGTGCCGGGCAGGAGCGTGCGGACGGCGACGACGGCGGCCAGGTCTGCGGCCAGGCGCATCTCAACCGCGTTGAGCAGGGGATGCTCCAGCCAGTGCAGACGGGCCAGGTCGGGTTCGCCCTCGTGCAGGGGCGGCCACGTCAGCGCGGGGGTGAAGTCGTCGACCACGAGCGTTCCGCCGGGTGGGAGCAGGCGGGACGGATCGGCGACGGCACCGTCCTTGCCTCCACCGCCGTCGAGAACGACCAGGTCGTAGGGCGCGTGGTCGTAGATCACGGTCCAGTCGCCGCAGATCACGGTGACGTTGGGAACGTCCGCGAAAAGCTCGGCCGCCGCCTTCGCCCTGCCGGGCTCGCGTTCCACGCTGATGATGTCAACCTGCGGCGGCGCCCCGGTGACGAGCCAGGCGAGCCCGACCCCGCATCCCGTGCCCGTCTCCGCGATCGAGGACAGGGCGGCACCCGCGAGAACCCGCAGAAGACGCCCCTGCTCGGGACGACAGGAGAAGGGGAACTCGTGTCTCTCCGCGAGCTCGACCGCGCGGGCCACGAGCGGAGAAAGCTCAAGGCCTCGGTAGGCGTCGGTTCCGTTCATCGCCATTGGCCAGCGGTTCCTTCAATCTCGCCCAAAAGCATTGGCATTAAATCAAATATCAGGATCAGCTGGACAGGCATCCCCAGCCAAACAAACGAGGGATATCAATAGGATCAAGGTGGAAAATTCGTTTCAATGATCCATTAATGTTCAGGCGCCTCCCGCTGTGCGTCGCCCCGTGCCGCCCGGCTCCGTGAACCGACCACCCACGAACCGGCCACCCGCCCGGCCACCCGTGAACCCGGCTCCCGCCGCCCGGCGCCCAGCCGGGAGAGGGGCCGGGCAGGGCGGCCGGAGCCGGTCAGTTCTTGCCGGTGGACGGGGTGTCAGCGCAGGTGGTGTCGGCGGCGGGCATGACGCCGTCGACCAGGTACCCGTTGACGACCTTGTCGATGCAGGCGTTCTGGGGGGCGAAGAGTCCCGCGTACACGGTGTGGCGGAAGGCGCCGCGCAGTGTGACCAGGCGAGATCCGGTCAGGGCCCGGTGCGTGGCCAGCTGGCCCGAGTAGGGGGCTCCCGGGTCACCGGTCGCGCCGACCATCAGAACCGGGACGTTGTTGCGAACCCGGGTGGGAGGCTCGGCGGGGGCGGCGGGCCAGAACGAGCAGGGGGTGAAGTTGCGGATCAGCGGGCCGAACAG
Organism: Streptosporangium sp. NPDC051023; assembly: GCF_040689595.1. Taxonomy (NCBI): domain Bacteria; kingdom Bacillati; phylum Actinomycetota; class Actinomycetes; order Streptosporangiales; family Streptosporangiaceae; genus Streptosporangium; species Streptosporangium sp. NPDC051023. Next base: position 41,302 of record NZ_JBFBCE010000037.1, read on the forward strand.
GGGCTCGTCGGCGCGGTGGGCCTGGATGTCGCGGTAGTAGGTCTCGGGGTCGCGGGACGCCGCCCGGTCCGCGCAGAAGATCGCGCTCTGGACGCTGGCGGCTCCGTCGGCGTCCGGAGAGGACATACCGGTCAGGACCTGTTCCAGCAACGGGGTCGGGGTGGCCTCGGCGCCACGGGCCGCGTTGTTCAGGACCTGGATGGTGGCGGCGAAGTTGCCGTACCCCTCGTCACTGTCCCCGGCGGTGACGTTGAACAGGATCATCGGCAGCAGGCGGCTGTCGACCTGGAAGCGGCCGACTTTCAGCGGGCCGCGGTTGGTGACCTGGTTGATCCGGTTCACGGTGGCCAGGACCTCGGCGGTCGTGTCACCCAGACGGTAGCGGTCGTGATGGCGAGCAGCCCAGGCCGCCCAGTCCTTCATGACCCCGTCCAGGGCGGGGCCCTGCGTGCTCGTCAGGTCGGGGCCGAAGAGGTCGGTGTCCAAGGTGCTGTCGAGGACGGCCCGGTCGACCCGGCGGGGGAACATCTGCAGGTAGACCGCACCCAGGTAGGTGCCGTACGACGAGCCGAGGTAGGACAGCTTCGACTCGCCGAGGGCGGCCCTGATCACGTCCATGTCCCGCGCGGTGTTGCGGGTCGAGACGTGGGGCAGCACGTCCCGGTAGGCGGCGCAGCGAGCCGCCAGGTCCTTGGCCAGGGTCACGCTCTGATCGAAGGTGCGCCGGTCGGGTCCCGCGGAACCGAGGATGGTGGTGGGCCACTTGCAGTTCAGCGGGGTGCTGCGCCCGACGAACCGGGGGTCCATCCCGATCAGGTCGTAGCGGGCCGCGACCTCTGGTTCGGCCTGCTTGACCATGAGCGCGAGATACGTCACGGGAACGCCTGGACCGCCGGGGTTGTACAGCAGCGTCCCTCGCCTGCGCCCGGGGTCGGTCGCCTTCAGCCGCGACATCGCGACCTTGATGGTCCGCCCGTTCGGGCGACTGTAGTCCAGCGGCACGGTGACCTCGGCGCACTGGGCCTTCGCCTCGTCCAGTTCCTTACCGGCCGCGTCGTCGGGGCCGGTCTGGCAGCGGTGCCAGTCGATCTTCTGATGCTGGAACCGGGCCAGCCCCGCATCCGAGCTGTGGCCTGCGGCGTCCGCCCAGGCCGCCCCCGCCCCCACTCCCGTCACCGGCGGCACGCCGACCAGGGCGGCACCCGCCAGGGCCGCGACCACGGCTCCTGTCACGGTTATCTTTCGTCCACGCATCAGGTTCTCCTCCTGCATCCTGTCTCGAACATGGCCGGTCACGGCGCACGGACCGCCTCCCGACTGCCTGAACACCCCCGCGGGGATCACGAGAACGCCCCAACCGCGGGGGATCACGAGAAGGCCCTGGGGGGTCACGAACACCCGTGGGAATCACGGGAACATCCACGGCGATCACGGCCGTACCGGCACGGACAAGAAGCTAGGCCGCGCGACCTGACCGGCGCGTCAGCTTCCGGTCTGGTTTCCCGTGCCCTCCGGCGCTCCCGGCGCCATCCCGTGCCACAGGCGGCCATCTACGCTCTGGCCAGCGATTTCTTCCAAGGAAGATCACATCGAGCGCCTCGCTCGAACAGCCCGGGTACGACTCCAGGCTGACCCGGTACGGCTCCGCCCCGCCGTCGTCACGTCCGCGGGCGGTCGTCGGGCCCGAGCCGTACCGCACCACCGGCACATCCATGGACGCTCATCGAGCCCGAGCCGCGCCGCGCGGCCGGAGACCCTCACCGCGCACCGCCTCTACGACCCTGGATGTAGGGGCGTTCCACCTGGAGGCGCAGTTCCTCCACGGCGTCGTCAGCCGATGGGCTCAGGTGCTCACCGGGTCCCGGACCATAACATGCTGTCACTCGAACGGCCCTGCCCGAAGGGGACCACCCGATGATCGAAACCCGCGCGCTCGCCGAACGCCACGGGGAAAGGACCTCCGTGGCGGTTTCCCACGCAGGAGGCGCCGTGCCGTACCCGCGCGCCGTCCCCTCGCACGACGTGGCGGGCCGGCCCGCCGATCGGCACGGAGTGGGCGACCGTTCATGAGACACGCCGCCTCCGCCTCCAGGCGGCCGATGTGGCCCGTGCGCACCTTGCCACCGGTACGAGCCCTGCTGCGGACGGGTGCCCGGCTGCCGCCGACGGCGGCCGACGCGTTGCTGGCGGCCGTGCTCCTCTTCGGGAGCATCGGCCTCAACAGCCAGGTCTACCAGGGTCCCCCTGGCCCCCTGATCCTCTATGTGGCGCTGTCTCTTCCCCTGGTGTGGCGGCGTCGCGCGCCCCTGACGGTGTTCTGCGTGGTGGCCGCCGCGGCGCTCGTCCAGTGGTTCGCCGACATCCAGTCACTGACCGACGTGACACTGCTGGTCGCCCTGTACACGGTGGCCTCGCGTTCCACCTGGCGCCGCACGCTCGTGGCGGGAGCCGTACTCGAGGCCGGCATCCTGCTGGCCGCCGCGCGCTGGGCGGCTCCCCAGGACATGTTCCTCAGCTCGGCCGGCTTCCTGACCGCCGTGGCCACCACCGTCGCCGTCACCGGCACGAACACCCGGATCAGGCATGCTTACCTGGTGTCCCTGGAGGACCGCGCGGTCCGCCTCGAACGTGAGCGCGACCAGCGGGCCCAGCTCGCGGCGGCGGACGAACGGACCCGCATCGCCCGCGAGATGCACGACATCGTCACGCACAACCTGTCCGTCATGGTCGCGCTCGCCGACGCCGCGGTCTTCGCGCAGCGCCGCTCGCCCGACAAGGCGACCGCCGCCATGCACCAGATCTCCGGCACCGGGCGGCAGGCCCTCACCGACATGCGGCGCTCCCTCGGCGTACTGCGGGCCGACGAGCCGGACGCGTCGCGCCACCCGATGCCCGGCATCGCGCAGCTGGAACCCCTCGCCGACCAGATGCGCGCGGCCGGACTGCCGGTCCGCCTCGATCTGGAAGGCGACCCCGCCTCCGTCCCCACCGCCGCCCAGCTCACCGTCTACCGTCTGGTACAGGAAGCCTTGACCAACACCTTCAAGCACACACCGCGCGGTACCCACGCCAAGGTGCGGGTGAGCTGCTCTCCCGAGGCCGTCACCGTCGACGTCACCGACGACGGCCCCGCCACGCGGGTCCCCGGTCCTTCGTCCGGGCACGGCATCCCCGGTATGCGCGAGCGCGCGGCCACGTACGGCGGAACCCTCGAGGCGGGCCCACTCCCGGGCGGCGGCTGGCGGGTCTCGGCCAGGCTCGACCTCCGCGCAACCGGAGACGGCACGGCGGGAAAGGGGGCCGCATGACGATCCGCGTCCTGCTCGTCGACGACGAGTCACTGCTCCGCATGGCGTTCACCATGGTTCTCGAGGCCCAGCCGGACATGGAGCCGGTCGGCGAGGCCGGGGACGGCGCCGAGGCCATACGTCTCGCGCGGCGGCTGCGCCCCGACGTCGTGCTGATGGACGTACGCATGCCCGGCATCGACGGGATCGAGGCGACCCGCCGGATCATCAGGGACTCCCCGCAGACCCGGGTGCTCATTCTGACCACCTTCGACCTCGACGAGTACGCCTTCGCCGGGCTGAAGGCCGGGGCGTCCGGCTTCCTCCTCAAGAACGCCCTGCCCGAGGAACTGCTCGGGGCGATCAGGAGCGTCGCCGCGGGCGACGCGGTGGTCTCCCCACGAATCACCCGCCGCCTGCTGGAGAACTTCGCCGACCAGCTCCCCACCGGCGGCGATTCCGTGGGGGACGACCGGCTGCAACGGCTCACCGCCCGTGAGCGGGAGGTGCTCATCGAGGTGGCCCGCGGCCTGTCCAACACCGAGATCGCCGCCGGTCTGCACCTCGCGGAAGCCACCGTGAAGACGCATCTGAGCCGGATCCTGCTCAAGCTGGAGCTGCGCGACCGGGTGCAGGCCGTGGTCTTCGCCTACGAGACCCGGCTGATCCGCCCGGTGTGAGGGCACGGTTCCCAACGACCAGAACGCCATTCGAACGTTTTTCGCGGTCCGCCCGGACCCGCGGATTCAATCACGATCATTCCGCGCGCTCCGCATTGAGGCATTCGGAGCGTCCGATATCGCATGTCCCGACGTTTATCCAGCACACAAAAGGAGTACTGAAGGCAACCGCTTCTGCGGCTGATTGATGATTCACCTCCAAGTGAGCACGAGTAGATCTTTTGCGAACCACTTACCCTTTAGGGGGGACGATGCTCGCCTCGTCAGGTGCTCCCATAGCGCCGATCGCCGCACACAACCTACTTGTCTTCCTCCTCCAAGTCGGCCTGCTGCTCATGCTGGCACTGACCCTCGGCCGGCTCGCCACCCGATTCGGCATGCCTGCCGTCGTCGGTGAACTGTTCGTCGGTGTGATCCTCGGTCCTCCTTCCTGGCGCACGTCGCGCCAGGACTACAGGGCTGGTTGTTCCCCGCGAACCCCGAACAGTTCCACCTGCTCGACGCCGTCGGCCAGATCGGCGTGCTGCTACTGGTCGGCCTCACCGGCATCCACATGGACATGGGCCTGGTACGGCGGCGCGGCGCCACAGCCGCCGGAGTCAGTGTCGGCGGCCTCATCGTCCCGCTCGGCTTCGGCATCGGCGCCGGTTTCCTGCTGCCCGGGACGCTGATCCCCAACGGCACGGACACCACCGTCTTCGCGCTGTTCATGGGCGTGGCGATGTGTGTCAGCGCCATCCCGGTCATCGCCAAGACCCTCATGGACATGAAGCTGCTGCACCGTAACATCGGCCAGCTCACGCTGACCGCCGGCATGATCGACGACGCCTTCGGCTGGTTCATGCTGTCGATCGTGAGCGCGATGGCCGTGAACGCGGTGTCCACCGGCACCGTGCTGACCTCGTTCGCCTATCTGGCCGCCATCGTCGTGTTCGCGCTCACACTCGGCCGCCCGCTGGTCAGGACCGCGATGCGACTCACCGACAAGTCGGACGAACCCGGACCGACCGTCGCCACCGCGGCCGTGCTCATCCTGCTCGCCTCGGCCGGGACCCAGGCGCTGGGTCTCGAGGCGGTCTTCGGCGCGTTCGTCGCGCTCGGCGCCGGGCTCAACGCCCGCGGCGTGATCGAGGTCGTGGTCGCCATGGTCGGCCTGCGGCTGGGCATCCTCAGCGTCGAGGCGTACACCATCGTGGTGCTCGTCGCGATCGTGACCTCGCTGATGGCTCCCCCGATCCTCCGGATCGCCATGGCCAGAGTCGAGCAGACCGCCGAGGAGGAGCTCCGGGAGTCGGAGCACCAGGCCTGGACCAGGCAGCCGGTGGGCGGGGCCGAACCGATCCTGTAACCCGCGAACCCCGTCCGACGATCATGACAGCCGGTCTCCGGGACCGGCTGTCTCCTCGGTGGTCAGCGGATTCGGGAAACCTGCCGGGGGTGGTCAGGGCATACTCGTCGCCTTCCCTAATAAGCCCGCCAACCGATGCATGAGGGGAGTTCGGCGCTCAGCACAGGGTCGCTCAGAACAGGGTCAGCGGCTCGGTCGGTATGGGCTCGGGCAGTGGATCGATCTCGGGCAACCCGGCCCGCACCTCCTCATGAAAACGACGGGCGAGCATCGGCGCGTCGGCATTGTCCGGGGTATGGATGAACACGGTCGGCGAGCGGCCTTCACGCAACCATCCGGTGACCGTACCGACCCACTGCTGCCAGCCCTCCACCGTGCGCGCCGTATCGTCCCGGCCGAGGTAGCGAATGATCGGACGGTCGGTGAGAGCCGACGACCAGCGTGGCATGCGCGGTTTCTTCGCCCACGCGTCTCGTTCCGCGTCACTGGTCGGAGGGCTCTGGAAGAGGGTGGCGGTGTCGAAGGGAACCCATTCCGCACCGACTCTGGCGAGAACCCCTTCGAGGAGCCGCCCGGATCGCGCGTCATCGAAGAACGCTCGGTGACGGACTTCGACGGCGTATCTGTGCGAGTCGGGGAGCCGGTGAAGGAAGCCCGCCAGGGTGCCGAGATCGGTCGGCGTGAATGATCCCGGCAACTGGATCCAGAGGGCATGGGCTCTCGGCCCGAGTGGTTCGATCGCCTCAAGGAACGATCGAAGCTCCTCGTCGGCACCGGTGAGGCGACGCTCATGCGTGATCGACTTGGGCAGCTTGACCACGAAACGGAAGTCGGGGGCGGTCTGCCGTGCCCACGACTCAACCGTGCTCCTCGTCGGTGTCGCGTAGAACGTCGTGTTGCCTTCCACCGCGTTGCACCACGTCGCATACGACCTCAGGCGTTCTCCGGGAGGAAGCGGATGAGGCAGAAAACGCCCCTGCCATGACGTGTTCGTCCACATCGCGCATCCCACATGAAGCCGCATGACCTTGACGTTATCCAAGGTTGACAGCGGAAAGGACACCGAAGCCGGGCACCTGCCAGGTTCGGGCTGCCGGCTGCCCGCCAGTGTCGATCAAGGCGTCGGCCGGGTAGGTGATGTGAACGAGCAGGAACGGGAGGCCGTTGCCATGACGGACGTCGTAAATCTGGTGCACGACTTCTTCGCCGTGTACAACGCGCACGACCTGGATGCGCTCGCGCGTTACTACGCCCAGAACGCGGTCTCGGTGTCACCTGGCGGTCAGGGCGAGAGCCGGGACGAGATCCTCTCCTACCACGTGCAGTTCTGGGAGGCGTTCCCCGACGTGCACAACACCACCCTGCAGGCGATCGCACAGGACGACGACGTCGCCGTGACAGCCCTGATCACCGGCACCCACACCGGCCCGTTCCTGCTTCCTGGAGGCACCGTCGTCTCGCCCACCGGCCGACGGGTGCATTTGCGATGCTGCTGGATCTTCACCCTGGAGGCCGGCCTGATCGTCACCCACCTCCTCTACTGGGATCAGTTGGAGGCGTACGCCCAGCTCGGTTTCCTGCCCCAGCAGCTCAACGTGACCTGATTGACCGCTTCCTCAGCGGAATCCCTTCCCGTGTGTATGTCATAACCCCTTGATGTTCCCGTCGGCCCGGGAAGACTGATTCCGTGATACTTGAGACAGTGCGCCCCCGCGACTACAACGACGTCCGACACGTGGGACGGTACTTCCGCGAGGGCATCGCGGTCGTCATGGATCTCACGACCGTGGCCGACGACGAGGCGAGACAGTTCGTGGACTTCGCCGCAGGCCTCATCTGCGGACGACGCGGCGACATGGAACGCCTGAGCCCCAAGGTCTTCCTGCTGATCCCATCAGGGCTGGCCGCGTCGGACGCAGCCGCGATCAAGGCTGAAGCGCCTTAGCGGTACAGGCCATACGGGACGTCAGGCGGGACGCAGGGTGAGCGTGCCGTCCGGTTCGAGATCCACCCGCGTTCCGTGCCCTCGGCTGATCCGGTCGAGGACCTCCCGGAGCCACCGGCAGTCCTCCGCCGAGGCGCGCCACAGCCGCATCCGCCGGGCCCGCATGGGCACCATCCGCAGCCCGATCAGCTTCCCAGAGGCCGCCTCCAGCATCACCAGATAGAGCATCCGCAGTTCATCGCGGTAATACTCGTGACCGCCGATGCCCTCATAGTCATCGACGCAGTCACCACAGCCGTACAGGACGAGCTTGTCGCGGTAGACCTCCACGGGCCGGGGATGGTGTGAGGAGTGCCCGTGCACCACGTCGACATCGCCATTGACCAGCTGGTGCGCGAATCTGACCTGATCGCGGGAGACGCCGTACCCCCAGTTGGAGCCCCAGTGGACGGAGGCGATCACGATGTCTCCCGCCTCCTTCACCCGGCGCACCAGATCGGTGATCTCGGCTGCTCGGATGTCCGAGCTCTCGGAGACGACGTCGACCCCGGCCTGGTCCCGGGTCGCCGCCCACTCCGGGGGAATGCCGCTTGAGGCCGTCCCGAAGGACAGGACCAGCACCCGTCCGACTCCGTGGACCGCGACGGTCGCCGGATGCCTCGCCTCGCCGATGTCCCGTCCTGCCCCCGCGGCCCGCAGCCCGGCCGCGGCCAGGGTGTCCAGGGTCTCCCGCAGCCCCGTGGCGCCGAAGTCCAGGACGTGGTTGTTCGCCAGCGCGCAGACATCCGGCCGGATCGCCGTCAGGCTGGGGATGTTGGCCGGGCTCATCCGATAGTGCACGGCCTTGCCCGGCGCGAACTCGTCGCTCCGGGTAATGCTCGTCTCCAGATTGATCACCCGTACGTCCGGTGCGGCCTCGTCCAGCACCCGCAGGGCGTCCCCCCATGGCCAGGAGAAATCCACCGGACAGGGGATCCGGCCGCTGACCGCCTCCGCCAGCTCGACATAGCTCCGGGCGTCGCCGACATATCGCTCGCGCAGTGCCGGGTCTCCCGGGTGCGGAAGGATCTGGTCGACGCCGCGGCCGAGCATGACGTCCCCGCTGAGGAACACCGTCAGCAGGCCTGCCCGCATGGTCACCCACCTGGCTTTCCCCGGCGGGCGTTCGGCCCCCCGGAGCAGCGAGGCCCGCCCGGGCATCGCTGGAACTCGCGGTGGTGCGCCAGCCACAGGCGGACAAGGGAGGCCTCCAGATCCCGCAGGTCCAGCCCGGCCCGGGTGGCGACCTCCCTCAGCTGCTCCAGCGGCTGGTCGTCCTCGCCGAGCAGGCCAACGTGGCGGGCGGCCTCCGCGGCGCGATCATCGACCGGCGGATCGACACCCGGCCAGACACCGCGCAGCTCGCGCAGGAACAGCGTGACCGTCATCGGTCCCCAGCCGGGCAGCGCATCGAGCGCGGCGCGGGTGTCGGTCATGCGGTCCTTGCGCAGGGCGCCGACCCCGCCTCGGCCCAGCACCGCGGCCAGCCTCTGCAGCCGCGTCGCCGTACGGTAGTCGTAGCGGACGTACCCGCCACGGTCCAGGAGGTCGACGAGGTCGTCCCAGCTGTACCTGTCGACGTCGGCGGGCGCGCGCACACCGGCCCGCGCCATGAGACGGTAGGTGCGCACCGCGATCGCGGCCGAGATGCGGGTGCCGAACAGCGTCGCCGCGAGCGACCAGCGCTCGACCTCGCGCTCTCCGCGGTCGACGTCGATGCCCATCTCACGTGAGAACCGGCCGCCCAGAGTCTCGACGAGCCGGCCGGCCAGAGCCTCCTGCCGGGAGTCCTCCGTCGTCTGCGCCGCTCTCGCCATGACTCCCCCTTTCTCCCCTCGCGGGCGCCCGGCGGCTGCTGACCCACGTGCCTCCGGTGGCCACCGCGCGGCCCGTCTCGACCACCGGGCATGGCCCGCCCGTCCCGACCATCGGGCATGGCCCGTACCGGACACAACGGGCGCCGCCCCACATACAGCCCCGCCCCGGGTGACCGCTTATATTTAACCCTCTTCATTACTTTTATCCCCTTTTTCTGCTTTGTCATCCACACCGCATACTTCAACCGGAACCGACTCCGCTGTCGCATTAACGACATGGCAGACAAACGGCAGCTCTGAACGCTGGCGAGCGGGGTCTGCCAGCACTCACTCTCGTGATCACCATTCATTGACACGAGAGGGTCAACCCCCATGCACTGGTCCGTACATGTGGCGGCGGTGGGAATATCCACCGCCGCCCTCCTGAGTTCTCCATCGCCGGCAGCGGCGCTGCCTGCCGCTTCTGTCGTCCACCGCGTCACCTTGATCACCGGCGACGTGGTGACCGTCAGGGAAGCGGGGCAGGGCAGGCGAGCGGTGGAGGTAAAGCCGGGACCCGGCCGGGACCGGATGGGCTTCCAGACCACCGAGGAGGATGGCGAGCTGCGGGTCCTGCCGGCTGACATGGTGCCCTACCTGGCGGCCAAGCGGCTGGACCCGAGCCTGTTCTCCGTGACCGACCTGATCGAGCAGGGCTACGACGACGCGTCGGCGGACAAGCTACCGCTGCTGTTCGTCTACGACGCCATGGCCGCCAAGACCGCCAAGACCGCGACTCCGCTGGAGAGCATCAACGGGCGGGCCGTATCCGCGGACAAGCGCACGATCGGCCAGCTGTGGAAGTCTCTGGCCGAGGAGCAGGCGAGCCTGTCCCAGGGCGTGACAAAGATCTGGCTCGACGCCAAGGTCAAGGTCTCACTTGATCACAGCGTGCCACAGGTAGGAGCTCCTGAGGCGTGGCAGGCCGGGTTCGACGGCAAGGGCGTCAAGGTCGCCGTCCTCGACACCGGAGTCGACGCGACCCACCAGGATCTCGCGGGCCGGGTGAAGCAGACCAAGGTGTTCAACGGCGACCAGGACGTGAACGACACCCACGGGCACGGCACCCACGTGGCCGCCACCATCGCGGGCGGGGTCGGTAAGAAGGGCGTGGCCCCGGGCGCAGATCTGATCATCGGCAAGGTGCTCGGCGCCGACGGGTCCGGCCCCATGTCCGGCGTCATCGAGGGCATGGAATGGGCGGTCGCCGAGGGAGCATCGGTGGTCAACATGAGCCTCGGCGGCGACGTCACCGACGGCACCGACCCGCTCAGCGTCGCCGTCGACAATCTCACCGAGCGGACCGGTGCGCTCTTCGTGGTCGCCGCGGGCAACGACGGCAAACCCTACTCCGTGAACAACCCGGGAGCGGCCACCTCCGCGCTGACCGTCGGCGCCGTCGACGGCAAGGACGCCATCGCGACCTTCTCCAGCAGGGGCCCGCGCCTGGACGACGCGCCCAAACCGGACCTCATGGCGCCAGGCGTAGGCATCGTCGCGGCCAGGGCGAGGGGCACCGGCATGGGCCAGCCCGTCGACGAGCACTACACGGCCGAGTCGGGGACCTCCATGGCCACCCCGCACGTGGCAGGGGCCGCCGCGATCCTCAAGCAGCGCCACCCTGAGTGGAGGGCGGGGCAGATCAAGGACGCCCTGATGGACTCGGCCAAGACGCTGGCCGACCAGCAGGCCGACGACGTGGGTGCGGGCAGGCTCGACGTGGCGCGTGCCCTGCGACAGGGCGTGACGGCCACAGGCGTGGTCAACCTCGGCATGCACCAGAAGGGTGAGGGGGCGGACACGGCCGAGGGTACGATCACCTACACCAACGGCACGGCGGCGCCGGTCACACTGGAGCTCTCCAGCACCCTCAAGGGCGCCGTGCTCAGCGCGCAGAGCGTCACCGTCGCGGCCGGCGGCACCGCCGAGGTCCAGGTCCGCGTGGACCTGACCACGCTGCCCTTCGGCAGATACAACGGGCAGGTCACCGCGACCGCGGGAACCGAGAGCGTGCACACCACGCTGGCGCTCACCTGGAGGGGGCCCAAGCACAAAGTCCACTTCACCGCCGTGGACGCGGCGGGCAAGCCCAGCAGCACCGGCACCCTGACGATGTTCGGCGGGTCGCGGCGGGACGACGTCTTGACCTGGGTGCCTGAACAGGGTCTGACCGTGGAGGTCTCCGAGGGCACCTACATGACGCAGGCGATCAACCTGGCGGACGCGTGGGGCCGCATGCACCCGCGCGACGGGCTCATCGTCATTCCGGAGCTCAAGGTCGACCGCGACCTGGAGGTGCTCCTCGACTACCGCAAGACCACCCCCGTCACCATCAAGGCGAGCGAGCCGGTGGAACAGGTGGGGATCTTCACCTACTTCACCCACCGCACCTTCGGCTCGCGCAAGATCTCCCAAGGCATCATGAACTTCGACGTCGTCGAAGGGCTCAACGTCTCGCCGACCCAGCCGGTCAGCGAGGGCACGTTCGAATTCGCCTCACGCTGGCAGCTGATCGCTCCAAAGATCTCCGCGCGGGTGGCGGACTCCGCGTATCCGATGGGCTTTCTGGGTGGCTCGCCCGGCGTGGAGGGCCGCCGTCTGTGGCAGCTCACGGAGGGGGCCGACGGCGCTCAGGGCAAGGTCGCCGTGATGAGCGACCCGTCAGTGCAGTTGGGAGACGCCGCCAAGGCGGCGGTGAATGCGGGAGCGGTCGCCGCGATCATCGTGATGACTCCTGACGACGCGCTCGGGCGTGGATGGAACCCGGCCAAGGTAACGCTGCCCATACCGGTCATGCTGATCGCCAACGATCACGGACAGCGGCTGCTCGAACAGGTCAGAAAGGGGCAGACCCTGCTGGACATCAGCGGGACGATGGCGTCGCCGTACCTCTATGACGTCATGCAGGTCTCCGATGGACAGGTGCCGGACGAGATCGTGCACGAGGTGAGCGACCGCAACACCGCACGTGTGGATACGAAATATCAGAACACGGGCGTGTTCGGGTGGGCCAAGGAGCAGCGGTTCGGCTGGCGCCCCTGGCAGGCCTACTCCCTGGGCGACCAGATGGAGACACAGCGGATCGTGAAGACGCCGTCGCGGCGAATCGAGTACATCAGCGCGAACGGCTCCCTCTGGCAACACCTCGTCAACCACCAGTTCGTCTGGGACGACATGAACCGCCTGCAGGACGGGATGACCGAGCAGTACCGCACCTACGAGCCCGGTCAGCGGGTCAGCGAGAGCTGGCACGCGCCCGTCGTGCGGCCCGCCATCCCCGACTGGCTGGCTCCCTCCACCCGCACGGGCGACACCCTGGAGATCCACATCCCCGAGTTCGTCGACTCTTCCGGCCACGTCGCCCGCGCGGGGGTCGACAACGACAGCACCTCGGCCAGGTTCCTGAGGGACGGCACGCTCGTGGCGGAACGCAAGGATGCCTGGGGCGCTTTCCCCGCCGTACCGCAGGAGGCCGAGTACCGCCTCGAGCTGTCCACCAAGCGGACCTCCGAGCAATGGACGCGGGCGATCGCGACCGAGACGGCCTGGACGTTCAGGTCGAAGCAGGGCCAGCAGGTGCTGCCGCTGCTGCAGGTCGACTACGACGTACGGCCCGGCCTGCTCGGCTTCGCCGTACGGCACCAGCAGGGCGTCAGTGGACTGACCGCCAGGGACCTGCAGCTGGAGCTGTCCTATGACGACGGCGCGACCTGGCTCAGGCAGCCGGTTCTCCCACTCGGTAACGGTCGCTACAGTGCGCTCGTTCTTCGCCCGAATCCGTCGCTTCGCGTCACCGCAACCGACTCCGGCGGCAACCAGGTCAGGCAGACGGTGATCAGGGCGTACTGACCGTCACAACCAGTTCTCGCGGGCGGCGTACCAGGCCAGCTGCATTCTGGTCTGGGCGCCTGCCTGCTCCATCAGGTGGGTGATCCGGCGCTGGACGGTTCGATGCGACACCTTCAGCTGCGTGGCGATCGACTTGTCGGACACACCCGCCACCAGCAGCGACAGCAGGTAGAGATGGTCGGAGTCGAGCGGGCTGCATGACGCGGTGAGGCTGACGGGGGTGGCCCGCTCCCAGAGGCTCTCGAACAGCGCCTTGAGCGCCTCCAGCAGACTGCTCGGCCTGATCAGCGCCGCGGTGAGCTGGGTCAGCCCGCCGGTGTGCTGAACCAGCGGGAGCACACCCAGCTCACCATCCGCGATGATCATCCGTACCGGCAGGGCGGGCAGGGCACGCGCCCGCTCACCCAGCTTGATTCCGTCGGCGAGGTTGACCAGCATGCCTGGCTCCTCAAGCAGGGCGCGTTCGTACAGGGCGCGGTAGCCGACCCCGCGTCGCAGCGCGGCCAACTCCTCGGTGTTCTCCTGCGAGGTCATCACCACATGCCCGGCCCGGCAGAGGCTGACGACCTCGTGGCGGGCGTTGTCCTGCAGCAGGCGCAGCTGCTCGCGCAGCGCCGTCCTGCTGGTGATCACCTCGATCAGCTGGGCCGCCTCACGACGGCGCGCATGGGCCAGGTACTCCCCGGTGAGCTGCTCCACGGCCTGTCTGGCCCGGTCCACCTCCTCCTGCCGTCTGTGCAGCCGGGCCACGAGCGCCACGTCGGGCGCGACGGCGGTGAACCTGTCAGACTCCCCCGGTACGGCTCGCGCCAGCCCCTTGGCGAGCAGAAAGCCGAGCGTCCGCCGCGCCGCCTCGCTCTCGACGCCGAGTTCTGCTGCCAGCTCGGCAGGCTCGACTCCGACGGCTCTGACCAGGAGCCGATAGGCGGCCTCCTCCTCGGCGCTCAGCCCCGCGGCGCTCAGCACGTCATTCGGGAGACCCTGGCGAGGATCTCCACCGTGATGAGAGCCGAGGCGGCGAACATTCGCCCAGAGAAATCCATTTCGGCGATCCAGGCAGGAAGCACGCCTAGGCCCGCGTTAGCCCACTTCACACCGCCACATCGTGGCTTGAAACCATCTACCCCGAATACATGGTTCACGCGGTCATTGTAGGGAGAACGGTGCCGGTTCAGCAGGCTTGCAACCTCGACGAGAGGGCCTGCTCATTGTGTTTCCCCCTGGGGAAACACAATGAGCAGTCGCAACCCCGGAGATACGACTACGACGTTTCTCTGTCAGCACTCAACCGACGAGCCGCGGTGGAAGGTGGCACGCGAGCTCGACGACCTCGCCCGGGGCGGATTCCGCCGAGCCGGCAAGCCCAAGCGTCGGTCACTTCTCAACGTGGCACCGTAGCTAAACCGGTCGTGTACTTCACCGTGGCGATGACACTGTTCGCCGGCGTCCGGGCACGTTCTCGCCTGCGGCCAGCCCTGGCACGGCGCCGTCGTCGACTTCCCTACGGTTTGCGGCCCACTGCGGCGTACATGTTGGTGGCGGTGTCCGGGAGAGGCTGATCGTCGGGGGCGGGGTGCCAGCGAGGCATCGGGACAACCCCCGGATCAAGCAGTTCCAGGCCGGTGAACAGGCGTTCTACCTCGGCGCGGCTGCGCAGGTACATGGGGATGCCCCTGTTGGTGTACTCGCGGGCGAGACGCTCCGATTCGGGGGCGAGTTCGTTGGTCGGGATGGTGATGGCGAGGTAGCTGCCCGAGGGGAGCGGTTCGAGGAGCGACTCCACCACTGCCTGGGCGTCCTCCACGAACTGGAGCATCGCTATCACCGTGAGCGCGACCGGCTGGGAGAAGTCGATCACCTGGTGGAGCGTGGAGTCGCCGAGAAGCGCCTCGGGGGTGCGCATGTCGGCCTGGATATAGGCGATGTGCCCCTGGGGCGTGCCGGTCAGCAGGGCGCGCGCGTGCACCAGCACGATGGGGTCGTTGTCGACGTAGACGATGTGCGCGTCGGGCGCGCTCTTCTGAATCACCTCGTGCAGGTTCGGCGATGAGGGAATGCCAGTGCCGACATCGATGAACTGCCGCACTCCCAGGCCGGTGAGATGGCGTGCCATCCGGTGCATGCAGGCCCGGTTGGCCAGCATCGAGGTACGCAGCCCTGGCCAGTCGGTCAGCACCTGGGCCGCGGTGTCTCGGTCAGCGGCGAAGTTGTCTTTGCCACCCATGATGTAGTCGTAGACCCGGGCCGAGTGCGGCCGGTTGGTCTGCAGGTCGACTGCGGCGATCCGGTCTTGGGGGGCGTCTGACATCTTTTGACCACTGCCTTCCGTTTGCTCCTGCCGTGATGTCACGGTCACGCACTCAAGATCGACCTTAGTGTGCGAATCGAGCGTTATGCCGCCAGTTCCTTCATATCGCACCCTCGTCCCGATGCCCGAAGAACCAGTCGATTCGGGTGGTTCGCTCGGAGGTTACCCGGGTTGGATCACCTCCTGCGAGCGAGGAGTCGGATCGACTGGACCGTCTCCTCGACATTGACGCTCTCGGCGGGTCTGGTTCCCTGTGGTACTTCCCGAGGGTGTGACAGAGCGCTGCGCGCAGTTCACCAAGCTCTCGCTGGACGGCATCTCGTAGAACTTTGCGTGTCGCGAGCTGGGCGCCTGTCGGCGTATATCCGTCTCCCGCAGCGTCCTCGCTCGTGGTGATGGTGATGCCTTCGACCTGTACGTACTCATCACCTGGGCGAACGTCGATGACCACGGGAGTGTCGTCGGGTAGACCTTCGAGGTAGTCGAGAAGCTGCCGTACGGTGGGCATGATCGCAGGGTTTCCTAGCTGGGGGCACCTGCACAAGCCTTCGCGCACCAGCTCACCCCGTCTGCCACCAGCAGGCCTGCGGTGACGAGTCCGCCCTTGACGATCATTCCGGAGCCGGAGTGTCCACTGGAGGCGGTCGTTTTTCCCGTCTTGTCGGAGACGTCTGTCAGGCTGTGAACATGGCGCATGAGGGGGCTTCGGAGTTTCTGCAGATCACCGCTCAACACGAAATGTCGCCGAACCTGCGACGGGAGTTGATCGAGTGCTGGGTCACAGTTCATCACGTTCAGACACACACCGACTTTCGCGGTAGAGGTATCGGCGCCGCGCTGATGCGCCATGTGCGCTATCCGGCCCGCGAAGAAATGGGACTCGAACAGCTCCACCTCGCTGCCCGGGGTGGTGTGGGACTCGAAAGCTTCTACGGACGACCGGGCTGGAAAGAGATCGGCCGGTGGCCCGGCGCGCTACGGCTTGCGCCTGGTGATGATCGAGATGAAATCCTGATGGTGCTTGAGCTCTGACTAGGGTTGACGGTGGCGCGGTACCGGCGGCGGGCGGCGGAGGCCGGGTACGGCGGCGCGGCGTGCCGCCGCTTGATAATCCATGAGAACAATTTGGCAAGGTCACTCGTAGCTCTGCGGCACCCCGAGTAGACGAGTGCCGGACGGCCCCCTGACGCGTCACACCAAGAAGATCAACTCGAGTCCGATCAGCACGTCGAACACGCCACACCACTCGGCGTAGGAGCGGGTTACGACCTTGCCACGCCGCAGGTGCACGAAATCCCAGACGCCGTGCAGCAACCATCCGGCCCCCACCAGGTATCGGCCGACCTCCGGGTCGAGGGTCAGCCCGGCCAGCGCCAACGCGGCGAACCCGATCATGCCGATCGCCTGGATCCTGAATTCGCCGGACCGGCGCGAGTACCCGTCGATCAAGCCCCAGACCAGCACGACCAGTGCCAGAGTGAGCAGAACGGTGGACGACGCGACCAGATCCAGCAGCCGTGCCCCGATGATGATCACCGTGGCGACGCCGAGCAGCGGCCACGACAGTGCGGGTCGGCCCAGCTTGGCGACGACGAGATAGAGCAGCGGCAGGACAGGCAGGATCTGCGCGAGGCTCCTCACCTCGCCACTCAGGTCGCCACCGCTCACCGTGAGGAACGCCAGGCCGATGGCGATGGCGGTCGGCCAGCGACCCTTTAGTACGTCGATCCAGCGCTTGGGGGTGGGTGCGGTGTTCGCGGCTTGCATCGGAGGTCTCCTCAATACGGGGGTGAGGTATGGACGGCCTCCAGGGTCGCCGACACGGGCGTCTTCTCGGTAGCGCCGAAACCGCATGTCAAAGGATGGGCATGTCACATGATCACGTGACTTTTATCATCATTAAGCCGAGGCGAAGCACAAAGGGCCGACGCGGTGGATTGCTGCGACAATGGCCGCGTGCGTGACGTGCCGGTCGCCCCTGGGGCAGGGCTGACGAACTTCCGCCGCTACACCTGGTGGAGTCTCATCAGCGTCACCGCGTTCTTCCTGGTCTTCAGCGTCAGAAGCCGGATCATGGACGCGGCGGTGCCGGTCGTGGTCCGGCTCGCCGCCGTGGCCGCCTTGGTGCTGACAGTGGTGGCCATCGCGGTGTCCATCAGCCGCCGGCTCCCACGTATCCCCCTCGAGTCGCCGGGCACCGACCCGAGCGGACCACCGCCGGTGAGATGGCTGGTGGCCGGAGGTTCGGGCGCGGTGGTGCTGGGCGTGGTCCTGCTCGCCCTGCGGGACTATGGGCTCTGGTCGTTCGGCCCGGCCATGATGGTCTCGATCATCGCGACGTTCTTGCCCGCTCGGCGCCGATGGCTACTGATCGCCGCCACGGCGGCGGGCGCGGCCGTTCTCGGCGGGATCACGGCTGCGGTGTCGGGGCAGGGATCGGTGTTCGCGGCGGCGTTCCCGGCCGGACTGGTGGTTTTCACCGGCTGGGTCACGCTCGGGATGTTGTGGGCGTGGGACGTCGCCGAACGGCTGAACGCAGCCCGCCAGTTGTCGGCGGAGCTGGCGGTCAAGGATGAGCGGCTGCGTTTCGCCGCCGATCTGCACGACATCCAGGGCCACCACCTGCAGGTGATCGCGCTCAAGAGCGAGCTGGCGGCGCGGCTGGCGGAGGCCGACCCCGCGCGGGCGGCCGCGGAGATGAAAGAGGTGCGGCGGCTGGCCACGGACGCGTTGCGAGACACTCGTGCCGTCGTCCGGGGATATCGCCGCGTCACGCTGAAGGAGGAGATCGCGAACGCGACCAGAGTGCTTGCCGCGGCCGGCATCGACGCCCGGATGGAGCTCGACCCCGCCGCCCCCGATCTCCTCCCCGATCCGGGCCGACGCCTTCTGGGGCTGGTGATGCGGGAGGCCACCACCAACGTGCTACGCCACAGCCGTGCCCGGTATGCCGAGGTCGGCTACCGAATCACCGGCGGCCTGGCCCGTCTCACGGTCGCCAACGATGGCGCGTCCGAGCATCCCGGCACGGGAAGAGAGGCCGCTCCGGGTACCGGCCTGCGGACACTCGCTGAGCGGCTGCAGGCTACCGGGGGCGAGCTGACCTGGCGGCACGACGGCGACCACTTCGTCGTGGCGGCCTCCCTGCCGGTGGAGACGCCCGGCCAGAAATCCTCGAATACCCGGGTTGCCGCGGCGGCCACCGAACCGGAGGCGCGATGATCCGACTGTTGATCGCCGACGACGAGGACTTGATCAGGGGTGCCCTGGCGGCGCTGCTGGAGCTGGAGGAGGACCTGACCGTCACCTCTGAGGCGGCCACCTCCACCGATGCGGTGCGCATGGCCCGCGAGCACAAGCCCGACATCGCCATACTGGATCTGGAGATGCCACCGACCGACGGCCTGCGTGCCGCCGAAGAGATCAGGACGGAACCCTCCATCAAGATCATCCTGGTGACGCGGCACGCCCGCCCGGGAGTACTGCGCCGCGCGTTGTCGGTGGGTGTGAGCGGGTTCGTTCCCAAGACCACCCCCGCGACGAGGCTGGCGGAGATTATCCGTGACGTCGCCGCCGGACGGCGCTATGTCGATCCCGACATCGCCGCCTCGGCCCTGACCGAGGACGACTGCCCGCTCAGCGACCGGGAACTGGAGGTGCTGCGGATGTCCCGGACCGGGGCTTCAATCAGGGAGATAGCCGCCCAGGTGCACCTTGCGCCGGGCACGGTGCGCAACTACCTGTCGGCGGCCATGGCCAAACTCGGCGTCAGTTCCCGTCATGCCGCCGCCCACCGCGCCTGGGAGGAAGGCTGGATCTAAGGATCACTCGGTGCGCCGGTGCGTCCCCCGGAGCGCTTCACTTCCCGGGTTTGCTCACTTCGCCTCGTCCTACTCAAGTTCGTCGGCCTTGGCGACTTCATCGGCCGGTGGGGCCTTGACCACGACCCCGGAACGCCAGTCGGCGAAGCGCGTGTCGAACCTGACGCCACGTGATATCAGACTGCCCTTCTCCCATGTCACCAGCCGACGGACCAGCCCCTTACCGTCAACCCAGAGCCGCCAGTTCAACGTGGCCTTCGCGAAGGGCTCCGGGAGGTCCGGTCCCCCACCAAGAACGCCGAAGAGCTCACGGAGTGAGGGAGAGACCTCGTGCAGCTTGGCGATGGAGATCGTCCCGGTGTACAGGGTCTCCGTTCCGTCGCGACCTTTGGCAGGCGCCGACTTGAGCAGAACGCCAAGAGTCGCGGGCTCGAGAACGTTCACCATCTGCTGGAAACCCACAGCCGGTCTGCTTTTCCCATACCCCAGGAACCACTGCTTGCCCGCCGGCAACTCGAGCGGCAGCTCATTGAAGATCGTGCCCTGAATGTAGACACGGCCCTCGACGTAGATGTCCCTCATGTACTTCGGTTCGTCATGATTGAGGGTCATGATCGTTCTGGCGGATGCGATCGGACCTGACCCGCCGAACTGCACGATGATCTTCGCTCGCGCAATAACGATCTTCTGGTCGATGTCCGTCGCCCGCTCGACGACCGTAACCCCACGGTTCTTGGCGAACTGGGCTTTCAAAGCCGATACCGGGTCGGCAACAACCCCAGCCACAGCGGGGGGCGCGCTCAGCCCCAACAGGGCTGCCACCAGTACGACGACCAGTCGTTTCATGCTGCCTCCAGATGCAACCTGCACAGCATTCTCCCGATTCACTCCGGTCACAGAAAGATCCGCAGAGCTACGTCAAGCCAGAAACCCGACGCACTCGTTCTCCCCGACCCGAAGCGCGGACTCATGCGCGAAGCAACGTCAAAACGGCCCGCAGGCTCGAAGCCGTCAGTCCATCCGCGTACCGAACCTCCATGTCCGCAACCTCCGTCACACCGGCAACGTGATCGCCATCGCACGAGAGCGGGCGACGGGACCGGTGAGGTTGACGGACATGCCAAGCATGCGAGAAGCCGCCTGAGCCGCTTCCTCTGGCTTGTTGATGCCCGCGGGGGCGGCAGCGCGCCGGTTACAGGAGCCGAAACGGGCGGACCAGGCACGACAACGACCGGACCACACTGACCTGCCAGCCCGCCACACAAGATGCGGATCAGAAGATCGCCGACGCGTTGAGCGTACGTGTGGAAGCCGAGTGGAGGAAGGACCGGGACGACGGCTGCGCGGGTGTTCCTATTCTGGTGGGTCAACGACCCCGGGGACCGGAAAAGATCGGGTGAGGGGTGTTTCAGCAGGTGGAGCCTAGGAGATTCGACCTGACGAACACCAGTTGGGGTTCGCCGCCGCCTACCCGGCTGAGGTGAGTGATTTTCCCGTCAGCGGCCGCCTTCTTCCCGGCCGAGCATCGATGATGCTCGCCAAGTACGAGCTGATCGACGTGGAGAAGGCCCACCATGCGATCGTCAAGATGTGCGCCTGGCTGAACGTGTCGCGCTCGGGCTACTACGAGTGGCACGAGCGGCCGGCCCCGGCCACTGCGCAACGCCGGGCGCTGCTCACCCGACTGCTTGCCAAGACCTCCGCCGGCTCGTACGAAACTTACGGTTACCGGCGGACGCACGCCGCCCTGCTACGCCATGGCGAGCACCGCTCGGCCACTCGGAGGTTCTGGTGAACAGAGCACCTCGTACCGCTCGAGGTCAGTGCTGGCGTCGCAGGGTCCAAAACAGCCAGTTGCCGGTGGCCGCGCACGTGGCCACGTCCCAGCCCTGACCGCCGAGTTCAGAAAGCACCGCGACCACCTGGTCGTAACTGCCAGAGACCATGTGCTCGTTACCTCCGGGAGTGTTGACCCGGATGGTCTGCTGGTCCCACAACCATTCGACGACGGCGAACTCGTACCTGAAGATCATTGCCCCCACTCTGGTTGACCGTCAGAGGAAGCTGACGCAGCTTCATGATCTCATATCGTCACATCGCCCAGCACGTGAACCACCTGGGCACTCATAGCCCCCACCATGCCCAATGAGCCGTCATTAGGAACGAAGTCCCAGACCTTCGATCGCCCCCAACCACGTAGGGCGGCTAACCACAGCAAGGCGGTCGTGAGAGTTGCAGAGGTTCCGTCAGCGAGGGCTCCTGGCCTGGTCACGTGGCAGATGCGGGTTGGTGACGTGTGATCGTGTAGGCGATGTTGCTGTATCTCGCTGCTATATACAGCGCTGGCCATATCGATGAGAACGAGCACCAGACATTGGTCACTGATGTCGTCCCGGAGCTAGAGGCCGGGGCCATGTCGACGAGTTTGGGCACCACCGCGCTGTGTGTCCGGGAGGTCGAAACCAGTCCCTGCCATTCCTCGATAGCTGCTGCTCCGCCATCAACGAGGAGCAGATCAACGTGGAGTGCCCTCCACTCGTGTCGGTGCTATGGGCCCTGAGACGTTGCGCCCGGCCGGGCACCCCAAGAGTCACCCCGGATCTACGGCGTCATACCCTGCTCCACAGGCGAGCATGATCACCAGGGTAGGGTTCCTTCCTTGGCGAAATAGCCTCCGGTGGGACCGTCAGGGCCCACCTGTGCCAGGCGCACAATAATCTCTGCCCCCTCCTCAACGGTCTGCGTGCCGGCCTTCCCGTTCAGATCGGTCGCGGTGTAGCCGGGCTCAACCGCGTTGATCCGCATATTCGGGAACGCCTTCGCGTACTTTACGGTGATCATGTTGACCGCGCTCTTGGACGCCGGGTAGGCCACCCCCCGATAGGCATGTACAGGGTCCCCCGGGGTGGTGGCCCGAGTCAGCGAGGCAGTGCCGCTGCTGACATTGACCACCACCGGGGCGGCGGAAAGCCGCAGCAGCGGGAGAAACGCATGCAGGACACGCACTGTGCCGAAGACATTCGTCTCGAACGTCTCCCGCATAACCTCGGCGGTCAGCTCCGCAGCACCGACCACGACGTCGCCATCGCTCATCTCCGCCTGGACGCCAGCGTTGTTGACCAGTACGTCCAGCCCTCCGCCGGCCGCGATGACCTTCACCGCAGCCTCCACAGACACGTCGTCGGTAACGTCGAGCTGAACCATCCGCGCGCCCAGTTCTTCAGCGGCCCGGTGCCCGCGCTCGGCGTCCCGGCTTCCGATGTAAACCGTGTGGCCCGCAGCCACAAGCCGGCGGGCGGTCTCGAAACCGAGACCTTTGTTCGCTCCAGTGATCAATGTCGTCGTCATACCTCAGCGTAAAATTTAGAGCGTGCTCGAAGTCAATCCGCCAGTTCCCCGGTCAGGCCTGAGCATCGCCGAAGCCGCTCGCCGTACCGGAGTCAGCGCACACACCCTCCGCTACTACGAACGCGCGGGCCTGGTTGTCACCCCCGTCGACCGCACCGCGGGCGGCCGTCGCCGCTACCGCCAGCTCGACCTCGACTGGGTCATCATCTGCACCAGGCTGCGCGCCACCGGCATGCCTATCAGGACCATCCGTCGCTACGCGGAACTCGTCTCCGCCGGGCGCGGAAACGAGGAGGAACGCCTGGCCCTCTTGGAGGCCCACCGTGCCGACGTGACCGCCGAGCTCACCGAAATCCAGGAAAACCTCAAGCTCATCAACCACAAGATCGACGTATATCGAAGCCGCCTGGCCACCGGTGACGCCGATCAACTATGGGCGCCAACTCCCTGAGCGCCGACCTCGACTACCCACAAGATCCCGCCAGGTCGGAAACAATCACGCGACCCGCAAGGCCTGCGCGTCCTTGCTCGTCGCCTTCAACGTCCACCCGCGGGTGGCCATGCAGATCCTTCGCCACTCACAGATCGCGGTGACCATGAACAGCTCCTCAGAGGAGAAACGCAGGGCGCTTAAACGCTTGGGGCAGCGCCCCGGTTTCTAAGCTCTGACGTACCGCCAAGGCCATTTCCATGGGACGTGGCCTTGGTGGCCAGCCAGTCCGGCCGGGGGAAATCCGGTCGACAAGGCAAGCCACAGTGCACTGTGATGGTCCAGCCCCTGCCGCACGGAGCGGGCCGATCGCAGGAGTTGCTCTTGGCAACCATGAGAACCGCGGACACCCGCCCCACGATCAATGCCGCACTGGTCAGGAGGCTGGTCGATACGCAGTTCCCACAGTGGGCCGCGTTGCCTCTGAAACTGCTCGATCCGGCCAGCTCGGACCATGTGATCTACCGGCTGGGCGAGCAGCTATCCGTCCGGCTGCCCCGCCACGACGGCGCCATCGGACAGGCCGAGAAGGAATTCGAATGGCTGCCCCAGCTCGCCCCGCGACTGCCCCTGGCCATCCCGGTACCGATGGGAGTGGGTGAGCCCGACCTCGGCTATCCGTGGCGGTGGGCGGTGTCCCGCTGGCTGGAGGGCGAGGTGGCGACCATCGAGACACTGGCCGACTCGTCCGCGGCCGCCGTCCAACTGGCGGAATTCCTAGCCGCCCTTCAGCAGTTCATGCCCGAGGACGTTCAGGCCATGGAGGCCCGCGAGGATCTCGCCGACCAGCCGTTGGCGGGCCGGGATCGCGCGACGCGGACCGCCATCGCAGAGGCCGACGGCGTGTTCGACACCACCGCCATGACCGAACTGTGGAACGCGGCCGTGAGCGCCCCCGGCTGGAGTCGCCTTCCGGTCTGGTTCCACGGCGACTTCCACACCGGCAACCTGCTGACCGTCGACGGCCGTCTCAGCGCGGTCATCGACTTCGGCGGGCTCGGCATCGGCGATCCGGCCTGTGATCTGATCATCGCTTTTACCCTGATGTCGGCCGACAGCCGGGCCGCCTTCCGCGCCGTGCTCGATGTAGACGACGCCACCTGGACCCGGGGTCGCGGCTGTGCCCTTGCCACCGGTCTGAACGCCTACACCACCTATGCCGCTGTCAACCCGAGGGTCGCCGCGCAGACCACCCGTCAGATCACCGAGGCCCTCATCGGCTAGATCAGACTTCGGTGAAAGGCGGAGCCGTTGACCCTACCCTCATATCGTGGAGACCGCCCCCCTAGGTCAGATCTCCACGATATGAGGGGAGGGTCAGAGACCGCCGGTGCTGATCCATGGAGCAAACGGTCTCACGAACAAGTTCCCATTCGCGCCAGACGGCTCCTGAGCTGTTCCGTAAGCAGGTCGTCATGTGCCGCTGGACTGAAGACCGCGGCCGGTCGGCCCGCTCCTGAGGCGGCAGAGCGAGGCAGGCGCATCGGTGGCGAGTTCAGCGGAATCCGACCCGCCGAACTCGCCACGCATACGCGCCTATGCGTTGGCGGTCAACCGAGTACCGAGTGTCGACACCGGCGAAGTCTTCTTCTTCAGCGTTGCGACGCCGACGGCCGCCACCCAGATGGCGGCGATGCCATTGAACGTCGCGACCGCACCCCAGCCATTGGAGGCGTAGAACTCCGACGAATTGAAGCCGAAGAACATCGACGGCACTCCGGCCAGGTGCAGTACGGCGATGCCGAATGACGACCAGCCGACCCACCGAGGAAGAGCGTGGGAGCGCAGCACCGCGCACCCGAAGGCGACACCGAAGACAACCAGCATCAGGTGGCTGATGGAGCCGTAGAGCAGGTAGGTGGGTACGGTGCGGGTCGGGTCGATCAACTCGGTGGCCTTGATGGCACTGCTGCCTTCGATCCCCTTGGCGACCATGTCGATGATCGTCCATGCCACGCCAGCGGTACCGGCGACTGCACCGAGCCATTCGGACCGGGCGTCGGCCCGCGCGATCAGAAACCGGACGCTCGTCATGAATACCAGGAACAGCGTGAGCGCGAGGAAGTTGAAGAGCGTACGGGTGAGGATCAGCCAGTCCGGCATGAGACTGCCGGTCTCGACACTGCAGAGCGGGGGGTCACATGCAGGTACCACGAAGTAGAGAGGAAGTTCGGCCATCGCGAAGACGGCGCCGAGGATCGCGGCCAGGCCGATCCAGCGGCGGGCCGCGACCGGAAGTTGAATCTGTGTAAGCAATGAAGTGTTCATGGCATGCACAGTAACAACAACTGTGTAAGCCGTCTACTATTTCACTCAGATCTTCGAGAGGATGCCGGCTATGACCCCACGCAAGAGCTCCGGACGCGACCCCGCGCCAGATCGCGAGATCGCATCGGATCGCGCGCACACCAATGACGCCGACCTCGAAGCGCTGCCGCCAGGCCTGGCTGCGGCCTGGGGCGTTGTCGACACCGGAGGGCGGCGCGGCCCTAAGCCAGCGCACAGCGTCGAGAAGATCATCGCGGTCGCGACGGAATTGGCCGACGAGGAAGGCATCGCTGCCGCCTCGCTGCCGAAGGTGGCCGGCCGGATCGGCGTGACCACCAACGCGCTGTATCGCTACGTCAGCTCCAAGGATGAGCTCATCGTGCTCCTGGCTGATCGCGCCTGGGGCGACCCGCCCACGCTGCCAGACGGCGATTGGCGAGAGGCGGCTGCGCTGTGGTCACGCCAGCTGTTCGAACGCTTCCTCTCCCGCCCATGGCTGCTGGACGTGCCGACGACTGTCTCCCTGACTCCACACAACGCGGCCTGGTTGGATGCTCTGATCACCGTGCTCGGATCGACCGGTATGGAGGCGCAGCAGATGCTGAACTGTGCATACCTCCTCGACAGCCACGCCCGGTACGGCGCCAACCTACGGCGCAACACTCCAACACCGGCCGCGTTACGCCGTGCGAATCCTGACCAGCAACAGGCGGTGCGTGCGGTCCGCGTGTTCCTGGACAGCCAACTCCGCTCCCGCAACCTGAATGCCGTCGCGGACGCGATGGAGGATCCGATGTTTCTCGCCGACGAACCCCCGCTCGATGGCTTCGAATTCGGCCTTGCGAGGATTCTCGACGGCATCGAGGCATATGTGCAGCGGTGAGAATGTCACAACAGTTGGCCTGTCGGGCGGGAAGTCACCGATGCGGGAGTGCCATCACCTCGCGTTAGACCAGTCGCCCCGGCCAGCCGTGACTTTTGGGCGTCGACCCGCGCGCCGGTCATCAGTGAAGCAGCAGGCATGCATAGACGATCGGCCATGATGCAGGTCTGGGTGATTAGCGTTCAAGGCATGGAAGACAACGCATCGGCAGGGTCGCGGCAACCTGCGCGGATTGCAGAACCCTCGGTGTGGATGAGCCGCGGGATCGATTGCAGGCGCCGGGTGAGCTGCCGCGGAGGCTACGCAGAGATGGTAAGGATCTCGCGCGGCTGGCACAACGCGCTGTGTCTGGCGTCCTTGTCCGCCTCAGCGATGAGCTCGACCAGGTCGGTCAGGATTTTGGGGCTGGCGACGATGACGGCGTGGGCGTTCATGGTGTGCGGGCTGCCGTCGGCGTAGTCGGTGGCCATGTCCCCGTCCCCCTTGGTGGTAACGGCCCCGGGCAGATGCGTCTTGACGATCTCGGCGGCGATGGCGACGGCCTGCTCGGCGATCGACAGGAACGCGCGGGCATCGATGGTCATACGGGGCGGCTCTGCTCCCTCATCGAGGTGAACACCTGTCCGAAGATCCATTTCCACGACCTGCGATACACCGGCAACACCCTCGCCGCGAACGCCGGGGCGTCGATTCGAGAGCTGATGGAGCGTATGGGACACTCCAGCACCCGCGTGGCGATGATCTATCAGCACCCCACCGACGAGCGGCAACGGGAGATGGCGAGGAAGATCGACGGCCTCGCCCGTGGGGCCCCTCAAGGAGGATCGGGCACGCAACGGGCACGGAAGCGAAACGGGGCCTGATAAAGATCAAAGCCCAGGTGACAACCGTAGGTCCCCGATCCTGCCCTGTGCAGGCTCGGGGACTTTACGTCGAGGCGTGCACATACGAACTGGCCGCTTGATATCGCCTCGTCTCCAGAGCTTCCTTCACGAAAACGCACGCCGACATGAACTGACGCCTGTCGACTGGATCGAACGGGCTGCGCGCGCCGTTGATCATGACGGGATCGAGGCCGAGGCTCTCGCCGGCGCGCTCGCCCCACTCGACTCCCGACCGCAATGCTACGAACCGAGCCGGAGACCGAATTCCATCTGCTCAGAGCAGATCTGCCCCAAGCGGATCGTGTCGACGCCGATCCGGATCGCCTCACATGATGGACGCATGAGCGGAGAATCGAATCTTCCACTGTTCAATACGCAGGTAAGGCGCGAGCTCTACGATCAGCGTGTTCTCGTTCTCGACGGCCCTCTCGATGATGACAACGGGACACTGCTGACCACGCAACTGATAGCACTCGCCACGCAGGACGCGTCGACGGATATCGCATTGTGGATTCACTCGCCGGGCGGGTCGGTTCCCTCGATGCTCGCGATCCGCGACATCATTCGGCTCATTCCCTGTGACGTGTCGACCCTCGTGCTGGGCATTGCTTACAGCGCCGGGCAATTCTTGCTGTCATCGGGGGCCCGAGGGAAGCGTCGCGCCCTGCCGCACGCACGTGTCCTGATGCACCAGGGCTCAGCGGGAATCGGTGGCACCGCAGTCGACATCGAACTGCAGGCCGGCGACCTTCGGCATACTCGCGACACGGTGCTCGGTCTTATCGCCGAGGACACCGGGCAGCCCGTCGAGCGCATATTCGAGGATTCTCTGCACGATCGTTGGTACACAGCGCAAGAGGCGCTGGACTACGGCTTCATAGATGCAATCGTACAAAATTTCGACGAAATCGCGCCGCGTAATCGCCCACGGCTCGGATTCGGCGTCATCGAAGGGGTCGACCAGTGACCACATATATGATTCCGAACGTCATCACTCAGAATTCTCGTGGCGAGCGGATCATGGATGTCTACTCGCACCTGCTCACCGAGCGAATCATCTATCTGGGCACCGCAATCGATGCGGGCGTCGCGAACGCGCTCATCGCGCAGCTGATTTTTCTAGAGTCGGACAACCCCGATGCCGAAATACAGTTCTATATCAACTGCGAAGGCGGGGATCCGAGCGCGATGCTCGCGATATATGACACCATGCGCTATATCCGTCCGCGGGTTTCGACAACCTGCGTTGGACAGGCCGTCGCGGTGGGTGCCGTCCTTCTCGCCGCGGGTGCCGAAGGAAAACGTGCCGCTCTCCCGCACGCACGAGTGATCCTGCACCAACCAGCTGCTCAGGGGCGCGGAACGATCCCCGATCTCATCCTGCAAGCCGATGAGGTCGTCCGTGTCCGAGCAGACATCGAGCGCATACTGTCACGACACACCGGCCAGACGATCGAGACCCTACGCGCCGACACCGATCACGATCGTGTCTTCACCGCGACCGCGGCCTTGGAGTACGGACTCCTCGATCAGATCATCGAGGAGCGTTCATAGGCCAGTGGATAATCCCGGCAAGCCACGCTACGCGGCCAGAGCATACGCCGCCGAGCAGGTAGCACCTCTCGATGTGCTGCTCTGAGCAGACCGCAAGCTCTCGGCGACGGCAAGGGTCAG
Organism: Streptosporangium sp. NPDC051023; assembly: GCF_040689595.1. Taxonomy (NCBI): domain Bacteria; kingdom Bacillati; phylum Actinomycetota; class Actinomycetes; order Streptosporangiales; family Streptosporangiaceae; genus Streptosporangium; species Streptosporangium sp. NPDC051023. The sequence continues at coordinate 69,982 of NZ_JBFBCE010000037.1, forward strand.
ATCGACCAGGGTCACATCCAGCGCGCCGGCGACCGCAGCGATCATTTCGCTCGACGGCTCTTTGACGCCTCGTTCCATCTCGGAGAGATACTGCGGCGAGACTCCGGCGCGACGTGCCGTCTCGCTCAACTTCTCGCCCCGCTCGTGACGAAGACCTCTGAGACACTCACCGAGCGCATGCCGCCACAGCGGCTCGCGAGCCGGAGACGGCCTGGAGTTGGTCCGATCGATCGCTGGACGTAGCGGCGGGATAGAAGAGGCCATGCCTCACCTTAGGTAGATGGTGCGTTCGAGTTCGGCCGGATCCGCGCAGAGCGGAATCGTCCCCGTCTCCTCCAGACTGTCTGAGGGCGAATCACGCGCTCACCGAGTGGTCACCGTAGCGGAGATCATTCGGTGATGCCGGTCACTCGGCCGCGTTGGGACAGCGGATGAGCGCGAGACAGTCGAAACGCCCGGTAATCGGCTAGATGCATGGCCGTGCTGTACTTCCGTGCCGTACGGACCTTGGAGTGCCCATAGAACGACCGAAGCCCAGACTGGGGAAGCGTCCCCGACCTGGGCTTTTCGTTAGGTGGAGCCTAGGAGATTCGAACTCCTGACATCCTGCTTGCAAAGCACCTCGGGCTGGGGCGGGACCTCGGCGGATACCCGCTCCCATCGGAGAAAACAGTCCATGGTGATCCACCGTCGTCCATGGGCGCCCGGGGCGGTTGTCACTCAGTTGGTCACTCGGGGAACTGCCCCTTGGAAGATCCCAACCGCTAACCGTCCAGCGTCTGTCAGATGGCCGCGCGTCCCTGCCGCCTCGCGCGGGATCATGGCCACTCAACGCGTATGAGATACACCTCGCGTTGCTCGTCCAGGACCATGTACGTCGCGAGGCCCCGCTCACCAAATGTATGCGTAAGCATGTTGGCCTTTGGATTGGCCGGGTTGTACGGCTGGCCGCTCCAAGGCGCGACCTCCAGCAGGGCAAACAGTTCGGCTAGTGGACGTAGCGCTTCCGCCGGAATCGCGGCGGCCTGCTCCTCGGCGAGGGGATCAAGCGTGACCTGGTACACCTACAGGTCGACCCCGCGGTCACCAAGCACCTCACGCCATGACCTTCCTGAGGGGATCGGGCCACCGGCCAAGACCTGCTCGGCCTTGGCATGCATTCGGCGGCGGCCTTCCGGGTCTCTCACCGAGTCGCACGCGGAGATCCACCAGCGATGGACGAAAGCGTTCAACGCACCGAGATCCAAGCTGACTCGAACCTCATCGAGCACCGCCTTGAGCCCCGCATCGAACGCCTCTCGGTCCTGCGGCACGCTTAAAGCAGCGCGGATGGCCCGCAGGTTCTTCTCAGGCATCGACGAACCGGACGGCACGAAGTCATACGGCTGCGCGGTCATGCTGGAATCTCCTCTCCCTGCTTACAGAGCCTACAGACTCCGGCCGGAACCGCTCAGGAATCCCATCACACGAGTGCGCGGAAGATGAAGCTGACGCACTGTGACCACACCTGCAGCACGTCGGTCACATATAGGAATCGGGCATGCAACAGGCACAGAGCCGCGACTGTACCGAACAAGGATCAAAGCCCAGGTGACGACCGTAGCGCCTGACCTGGGCTTTCTCGCTTCAGGGGAGCTGGTGGAGCCTAGGAGATTCGAACTCCTGACATCCTGCTTGCAAAGCAGGCGCTCTGCCAACTGAGCTAAGGCCCCGAGATCAAGTCGCCGACCTGCACAGAGAGCCGTGCCCGCGACCTGCTTCAGTCGTACACCGTAGCAACAGGACCCCCTCTCGCGCCACTTGACCTCCCGGCACGACGGTCAAGGAGTGCCGACACGAGAGACCCGAGGGGCGTTATATGCCCGCCGTTATTGCTATTTAGTGCGCATATTTCATATCCAGGGAATTGCCGGTAGAAAGGCTAACGCCAACCCTGACTTCGACTCCCACCGGCATGCCGAAGCCGCGTTCGAGTCCGGCACCGACCCTCCGTATCCAGCGGAAACAGGAGCCGAACAGGGACATGGAGAACGGCCGGGCGGCGGGGACATCGATCAACTTATCTAATGTGCCCAGAGGCCAACGCCGTAGCTCCTGGGCCCTACCAGCGCGGGGTCGACCCCGAATACGACTGGTATGAGGACCGCCACAAGGATGGCTGGGACTGCGAGCGCCGGCGGAACGGGCCACCGGCGTTCGCCGGGTTACGCACCGCTCATGGGCGCCGATCAGGTCCGCGTCACCACTCGCCATACCGGCGCTGAAAAGACCTTCCCCATGGAAAGGTGCGTGGTCACCTCCTGGGAGATGCGTGGCCCTCGTGGGGACGGTGTGTGATCACCACCGGGGAAGTGTATGACCCTGTGGGGCGCATAGTCCCCCGGAGAAGGTGCGTGGCCTCGCGGGAACGATGCGCGATCACCCCGTGGGGATGCGGTGGCCACCGTGGGGATGCGTGACCACCTTGGGGTGGGGCGATGAGCGATGTGGATTCTCGGAGACGGCCCTCAGTGGGCGGAGGCGCCTACGGGGGTTTCCACGAGTTGGTTGTCCAGCACCAGGGCGGGCAGATCCGTGATGAAGTCCAGGATGTGGGTCGCACCGCCCTTGAGGAGGCGTTCCCTGCTGTGGACTCCGGTCATGATCCCGGCGACGACCGAGGCGCCCGCGCGGCGCCCGCAGAGCATGTCGCTCTCCGAGTCTCCGGCCACCGCGACCTGGCGGACGTCCTGGATGCCGAGACGCAGGACCGCGGTCAGCACCATGTCGGGCATCGGACGGCCACGGCCCGCGTCTTCGGGGCAGAGCGCGAGATCGATCCTGTCGGACCAGCTCAGGGCGGCCAGCACGCGGCTGAGCGCGGTTCGGCTGAACCCTGTGATCAGGCAGATCTTGACGCCGCCGTCGCGGAGCTTGTCCAGCGTCTCGACGGTTCCGGGCACCGGGATGAGGCCGGAACGTCCGATGGCGCCCTCGTACGAGCGCTCGAAGGTCAGGTTGGCTGCCTGGGCCTGTGCCTCGTTGTCGGGGAAGATTCCCCGGAAGACGTCGATCGTGGGGCAGCCCCGGGACCGGTGAACGTGCACCATGGCACGCGCGTACGCGCCGGTCCCGGGCACGATGCCCTGCGTGGCGATCGCCTCGGCGAACGCCCGTTCAACCATGGCGATATCACCGATTGTGGTGCCCGCCAGATCCAGACAGGCAAGCCTGATGGGGATTGTTCCCCCACCTTGGGCAAGGACCATGAAAGCACCCGAATCGGTAGCCGCGTTGTTCAGTTCTCGCTACCAGTGGCCTCAGTCCACAGGTCGAGCTCGGCGCGGTCCGCCTGCACCTTGCGCCAGATCAGCAGTCCCCCAAGCGCGACGAGCGCGAGAACGAGCAGCTTCTTCACGGTGTGACCCCACTTCTTGACGGTCTCACCTGCCGGGGTGAGACAACGCCCGGTTCCAACGTTTCCCTGCAGCCTAGCAAGGGATCGGGCCATGATCCGGTCCGGGCGACAAGCCGAAGCGGCCAATCACCACCAACCGGGTGATTCTAATCATCACGCCCTACGGCTCGCATCCAAACGGCCGCAATTCGCGACGAGTCGGGCTTTGCAGCCGTCCTCGCTTCACGATAACCCTCGAAAAGGACCGGCGGCGCCCGCCTTGGCGGACGGATCGGCGAGGGCCGGCGCCCATGCACGCTCGACAGTGCCCTGATCAGCGCATATGTCTATTTCGGCATGATTACGCGGAAGGCCGAACGGAGTGAAGGTGCAGAAGTGGCGGAAAGGATCTATGTGCCTGGACAGGTGCTGTGGGTGGATACACCAGGAGGGTGTGTGATCATCCGTCTGGAGCGTCCATCCCTGATCATTTGGTCCAGATCGTCCGCCTCAGGTCACTGTCCCTGATCATTCGCCCCACGTCATCCGTCCCCGATCGTCCAGTCCAGGTCACCCGTTCCTGATCACCCGGCCCTGATCACAGCGCTCAACCAGGCATGCTCAACCAGGCGCACTCGACCCTCCGTGCTCGATCAGACCCATTTGGCCATCGGCACCCGGGATCTCGGAACGCCGTTCGGATGACCGCGCTATGGCTTCGGTCGCTCTCGGCCCGTCCGCCTCCGAGGGCGGGTCAGCGCGTCGCGTCCCCTGTGCACGATGTCCCTGACCGCCCTCAGGTCCGTGTCGTTCTTCGCGTCCGCGAGAGCCGCCTTCGCCGCGTCGTAGGCGTCCAGAGCCTCGTGCCAGTCGGTCGTTTCCGCCTCCGTCCCCTCCTGGTCCAGGAGGTCGATCTCCTCACCAAGTGAGGTCACCTCCTCCTCCGCCTTCAGCCTGGAGGTCTCGAACCGGGCCCGCGATTCTGCCGCGGAGCGCCTGGCGGCCCGCCTGCGGCGCAGAACCTTCAGCATCACCCTGACGGCGACGGCGGCGACGGCCAGGCCGAGCAGCCAGAGGACGACGACCCAGCCGACCGGCATCTTGCTCGTCGAACCCGATAGGTCGACGTCCTCGACATCATCGGTCGCCATGTCGGTGACGTCGGCGCCCGTGAAGGTCGCGCCCTGGAGATGGGTGTAGGACAGGTTCGCGCCGATCAGCGTGGTGTCGTGAAAAACCGCGTCGAAGAACTGGCCGCTGCTCAGGTCGGCGTAATCCATCTTGGCCCGGGTGAAGTCGGCCTGGTCGCCCTTGGCACTGCCGAAACGGGTGTCGCGGAGGTCGGCTCCCGTGAACGTGGCTCCCCTGACGTCCGCGCTGCTGAAGTTCGCCCTGGGCAGGGAGGCGGAGCCGAGGTCGGCGCCGCCCAGCTCCGCGCCACTGAAGTCGGCGCCGCCGAGACGGGCGCCCCGCAGGTTCGCGCCCTTGAGGTAGCGGAGCCTGGCCCCGGTGAGCGAGGCCTTGCGCAGGATCGCGCGGTCGAGCCGTACGGAGCTCAGATCGACTCCGTCGAGCTTGGCGCCGCTCAGGTCGGCGCAGCTCAGGTCGTCGGGGAACTCCCTGACCTTGGTGAGGTCCCGGCCGGAGTACTTCTGGCCGCTGCCCGGCTCACACTCGGCGCCGGGAGCGGGCAGTTCCTTGGGCACGCCCGTGCTGCCGGAGAGGTCAAGGCCGGTGGCGTCGCGCAGATTCGCCTCGGCGACGTCGGTTCCCTCGAAGGTCGCCCCGTCGGCGGCCGTCGAGTAGATCTCGGCCCCGGCCAGGTCGGCGTCCCGGAACACCGTCTTGATCAGGATCGAGTTGTAGAGCCGGGCCTTGGCCGCCTTCACCCGGGTGAGGTCGGCCCGGCGCAGGTCCGCGTAGTAGACGTCGGCCTCGCGCAGGTCGGCGCCCACGAGCTTCGCGTCGTCGAACTGGACGTTGTACGCCTTGGCCCTGACCATCGTGGCCTCGCCGAGGTCGGCCCCCTCCAGGTGGGAGTACGCGAACATGGCGTCGTCGAGGATCGCCTCACGCAGGTCCGCGCCGCGTGCGTCGGCGTTGGGGAAGGACGCCTCGGTGAGGTCGGCCTGGCGCAGGTCGGCGCCCGCCATCTCCACGTCGCCCAGGTCCGCCCCCTTGAGGGAGGCTCCCCTGAGATCAGCCCTGGTGAGAGTGCTGCGCACCCGCACGCCGTCGAGCGTGGCGCCGTGCAGGTCAGCGCAGGTCAGATCGGCGGGCAGGACGACCCGGGTGAGATCCTTCCCGGCCAGTTTCAGACCGCTTCCCGGGGTGCACGCGGCCTCGGCCGGTGTCGGGGGAGCCTGCACCACGGCCGTCAGGATCACCACCGAGGCGAGCAGGCGGGAAAGGACAGGCATCTCCACTCGCTATCTCCCCCGAGATGCCTGGAATTATATCGGGAAGCGGGATGCGGGACAGGAGTGAGTCAGGCGTCCTTGATGAGATCGGCGTATTCGGGGTGCCGTCTGATCCATCCCCCCACGAACGGGCAGCGCGGGACGATCTGCGCTCCCTCGGCACGGGCCGCGTCCAGGGCCGTACGGGCGAGTGACCCGCCCACTCCCTTGCCCTCGAACTCCTCGCCGACCTCGGTGTGGGTGTAGATGATGACCCCGTCGCGCCGGACGAACTCCAGTTTTCCCGCGTATTTGCCGTCCACCTCCGCCTCGTAGAAGTCACCGGTGGGTGAGAGTTTGACGTCGATGTGCACGGGTCCTCCTCGGTCGGGGCCGCCGGAAGTGCGGCGTACCGGTCAGCCGATCCTCGGGGGAATTCATTCCCCATGCGTGCCCGGAACCATGGTGTGCCCGGCACCATGGCGTGCCGGGAACCATGGCGTGCCCGGAACCGACGACGCGCCCGGGCGCCCGTGACCGGGGACACATCGGGGCGAACCTGGACCGGCGGCGCGCCCGGACAGGCCGTGATCGGCCGCTCACGAACACACGCTTGACCGGCCGCTCTTGAACACACGCTTAAAAGGTACTCAACGGGATTTCAGTGGGTCGGTAAACTGAGGCGGTCACGGCGATGCCGGTCATCGGCGCATCACGAAACGGCCGTCGCCCTCGCGAAGGACTCGAGATTGCGGGTGAACGACGTCGGCACTCACATTCAGCAGAGCGCTTCGGTCTCCGAGGCGGCGCACCGCCCCTTCCCCCCGCCCGTACCGTCTGCAGAGGTAACCCCGTGACCACCGCCGTCCGTGTCACCGTCGTCCCCAACGACACCCTGGAGCAGGTGTCCCTCCTCGCCCTCGCCGGGGAGCTCGACTACACCAACGCCGAACGGTTCCGGCACGATCTCCATGAAGCCATCGGCTCGGAGCCACGCGATCTGGTCATCGACCTGACGGACCTGAGCTTCTGCGACTCGACCGGCATTCAGGTCTTCCTCGGCGTCCGCAGGCTCATCCAGGACCGGGGGTGCGGGATCTCACTGGCCAACCCGCACCAGCGCCTGAAAAGGCTCTTCCACCTGACCGGACTCATCCACGCCTTCGGCATCCAGCCGACCGTCACGGAAGCGGTCGAGTCCCTGAGGGTCCGCCGGTCGCCGTTGTAGAGCCGCGGGCACGGGCAAAGCGTCAGAGCACGGGTGGTGTCAGTGAACGGGCAAGCGTCAGGGCGTGGGTGGCGATCGGCGTAGATCTCCCGGCCGGTACGGTCGTAAGTTGGCAGGGACCGGGCAGATGTCTAGCATCATGGAACTCGTCAGCAACGCCCTGTTTCGGAGCGAGTCGGCTCGCCCCCGGCGACTGCCAGACGAGGCGACGTCAAGGGGGGTTGTCGTGACCGGCGACCAGGGGCAACACTGGCCGATCGACGACGATCTCAGCGCTCTGCGTGACCGCCTCCTTCAGCAGGGAACCCTGGCGGGGATGCGGGGCGAGCGCCTGGACGACCTGCTGATCGCCGTCAACGAGGCCGTCATCAACGTTCTCGAGCACGGCGGAGGCCAGGGCACGGTGAGTGTCTGGCACGACGACGCCTCCATCACCGTCGACGTCGTGGACACCGCGGGCAGGCTCGCCCCTCGCGACATCCCGCCGCAACGACCCGCCGACGCCGTGCGGGGCTTCGGCCTGTGGTTGATGAGCCAGTTGTGCGACGAGCTCACCATCCACCAGAGCACCGGCGAGTCGCGGGTGCGCCTGGTGATGTGCCTGACCCCCATCCCCGCTCTGTAGCGGGATCTCGCCGCCGGTCGCCGGGGTCCTCCACCGGCATTCCTCGCCCGGGTACGAAGCCTTTGCTTCATACGGGGATCGATCCGCAGGTCAGATGGGGATCACCAGCCTATCGTCAGCTCGCGCGAGGGGGATTCGATGGGCTGTCTCAGGGTGATCGGCATCGTTGTGGTGACCGCGGCGACGGGTGCCGCACTGGCCGGATGCATGGGGCAGGACGAGGCGCAGGACAAGGATCCCGCCGTGGTCGCCGCCGCCGCCAAGGCGTCCGCCGCCTCGGCGGCGGCGAAGAAGGCGGCCCTGCTCAAGAACAAGGCAGCGGCGGCGGCGCAGGTCCACGCCAACGAGCTGGGACAGATTCCCGTCTTCATGTACCACCGGGTCGTGGACAAGCCCACCACCCAGGACGACCGCACCCCCAAGCAGTTCCGCACCGAGCTGGAACGGCTGGCCAAGGAGAACTACGTCCCGATCACGGCGGCCGAATACGTCAGCGGGCGTATCGACATCCCGGCGGGACGGCATCCGGTCGTCCTCACCTTCGACGACTCGTCCCCCTCGCAGTTCGATCTGGACGGGATGGGCGTCCCCAAGCAGGGAACCGCCGTCGCCATCCTCGAGGACGTCGCCAAGCGGAACCCGGGGTTCCGGCCCGTCGCCACGCTCTATGTGACACGTGACATGTTCGGCAAGGCAACGCCCGAAGAAGGCGCCCAGATGCTGACGTGGCTCCACGACAAGGGCTTCGACATCGGCAACCACACCCGGGACCACAAGAGCCTGCGAGGAAAGCCGCAGGGGCAGGTGGCGGCGGAGGTCGCCGCGGGCCACAAGCTCATCACCGATCTGATCAGCACCGGTCCGGTCACGCTGGCACTGCCGTACGGCAACCAGCCGAACACCAAGGCGTGGGGCCTCAAGGGGACCTCGGGGAGCGTCTCCTACGACTACGGCGGGGTGTTCCTGGCCGGATACACCCCGGCCGAGTCGCCGTTCAGCAAGAAGTTCGATCCGGTCGGCATCCCGAGGATCCGCTCGATGGACAAGACCGGCGACTGCGCGAAGTTCTGCTCGACCGCCTGGCTCGACTGGCTGCAGGCTCACAGCGACGAGCGGTACACCTCGGACGGCGATGTGAACACCGTCGCCTTCCCGAAGTTCAAGGCGCCCTTCGTGATGAAGAAGTTCAACGACCGGGTCCTGCCGTACTGACCTCAGGCCTCTCTCGGCGAGGGCGGGGCCTGCTCCCGCCAGGTGCGGAAAAGGGTGAGGGTCTCGGTGAGCTGCGAGTGCAGCGGGCCGGGCAGCGCGTCCGGGGCGAACCAGTCCAGCTCGTCGAACTTGTGGGGCTCTCCGATCGCGACCTCGGCGGGGTCGACCCTGACCGCGAAGACCACCGCGACCCAGTGGGAGGAGGGCTCCTCGCGGAGGACGTTGCGGACGCCGATCGTCTCGGTCTCCAGCACGCCCGCCGAATACTCCTCGCGGACCTCGCGCGCGACGGCCGCCTCGAACGACTCGCCGTACTCCAGCGCCCCGGCGCCGCAGTCCCAGGTCCCCGGCTCGTCCCGCGCGGCCGTACCTCGCCGGGCGAGCAGCACCCGGCCGTGCCCGTCGTGGCAGACGAACACGCAGGAGACGGCGGGCGTCCTGCGCGCCCGCCCGGTCACCGGCTCCGCCTGTCCCGCCGCCTGCTCAGGCACGGACCGGGACCGGTCGCCCGCGGCGTCCCTGGACCGGTCTGCACTCATGGGGAATCCTCCTCGTACTCGCGGATGGCCGGGCCTGCCCCGCCCGGCAGGGAAACGGCCGGTTCCGCGGCCACCGGACTCAGAAGTGGTTCAGCAGCTCGGGGAACGTCCGCAGCCTGAGCACCCGCTCGTCCCCGGGGTCGAGGTCGGTCTGTTCGAGCACCCAGGTGTTGTCGTTCGGGATGAAGACCGCGTTCATCCCCGCCTGGCGGGCGGGAAGGATGTCCGACTTCGGGGAGTTGCCGATCATCCAGGTGTTCACGGGCGTCAGCTCGTGTTCCTCGGCCAGCCTGAGGTACACCTCGACGCCCTTCTCCGCGACGATGTGGATGTCGCTGAAGTGGTGCGCCAGCTCTGAGGCGTCCAGTTTGCGCCGCTGTTCCTCCGGGTCACCCTTGGTGAGCAGGAGCAACCGGTGCCGGGAGCCGAGGTCGAGGAGCGTCTCCGCGACGCCGGGAACCAGCTCGACGCGGTGCTCGACGAGCGCCACGACCAGCTCGTCGATCCGGCGCCGTTCCTCCTCCGTCGCGGGCCGCTCGTACAGCCGCTCGAGGCACTCGCCGAGACTGCGCAGGAACACCTTGCTGCCGTACCCGTGGACCACCGCGTTGGCCGCCTCGATGTCGTCGAGGATGGCGCGGATCTCGGTCCTGTCGAGGGTCGGGTGCTCGAGCCAGTCAAGGAAATCGTCGATGACCCGCTCGAAGAGGACGTTGTTCTCCCAGAGCGTGTCGTCGGCGTCGAAGATGAGCACCTGGTTCGTGAGCCTCACGCCTGCACCTCCGCGAACGTCGCGGAGACGGCCTCCACCGTGTGCCGCCCCTTCGGGGTCGTGGCGGCGAGGGCCGCGGGACCCCGGCGCGGTTCCTTCCCGAGGGGAACTGTCGGGTACACGCGTCTACTCTTCCTCTCGGCCACGAAGCGCCTGCGGCCCCGGGGCGCTCTGGCGCGCGCGGAGCCGTACCAAGTATTACCAGGGGTCACCAGAGAGCCGCCAAGGGTTTTCACCGGGAGAACCGGAACCCTCCGGACATTCACCCGGCCTCCTCCGAGCCGTCCGGACCCTCCGGGACCCGCTCCGCCCGAATCGCATGACGCCCGGACCACATGACGCCCGAATCGCATGACACCCGGACCGCCTCAGGACGAGGCAGCCGCCTCCGCGATGACCGCGTCGACCTCCTGCCGGCGTACGGCCTCCTCGGCGGCGAAGCGCTCGACGTCGATCCGATCCGCGATCTCCTCGTCCTGCCTCATGAGGGCGTCGAGATCTCCCTTGGACATCTCCAGCACGCCCATGTCGTCGTAGGCCTGGCGGATGCGGTCGCTCCACAGGCCGATGTCCTTGACGCACGGGACGATACGGCTGAACAGCAGGCTCTGGAACATCCTGAGGTACGGCGAGTCCTTGAGCATCTCCAGGGCCTCGTCATGGGCGATCCCGAAGTTCTCCCAGATCTCGACCCCGCGAAGGCGGTCGCGCATCAGGTAGCACCCCTCGATGACGAAGTCCTCACGCTCGCGCAGCTCGGCCGACGACAGCTGTCCGTAGTAGTCGCGCAGCGCCAGGCGGCCGAAGGCGACGTGCCGTGCCTCATCCTGCATGACGTAGGCCAGGATCTGCTTGGGCAGCGGCTTGGTGCTGACGTCGCGGATGACGCCGAAGGCGGCCAGCGCGAGACCTTCGATGAGGACCTGCATGCCGAGGTAGGGCATGTCCCAGCGCGAGTCACTGAGCGTCTCGCCGAGCAGGTCCTGCAGCTTGCCGTTGATCGGGTAGACCATCCCGATCTTCTCGTGCAGAAACCGGGAGAAGATCTCGACGTGCCGGGCCTCGTCCATGGTCTGGGTCGCCGAGTAGAGCTTGGCGTCCAGGTCCGGCACGGTCTCGACGATCCTGGCCCCGGTGATCATCGCCCCCTGCTCGCCGTGCAGGAACTGGGAGAACTGCCAGGACGCCGCGTGACGGCGCACCTCCCGGCGCTGCCGGTCGTTCATCTTCTCCCAGTGCCTGGTCCCGTAGACGGCCAGTGACTGGTCAGGGATGCCGAGCGCGTCGTAGGGGTCGACCTCCAGGTCCCAGTCGATGCGCTTGACCGAGTCCCACTGCTTGTCCTTGCCCTTCTGGTACAGGGTCAGCAGCTTCTCCCTGCCCTCGTCGTACTCCCAGGTGAAACGGGCGTCACCGGCCATCGGCACGTCCCAGGTGGCCTTGTCGACGGGAGTGGTGTAGAGCCGGTGAGTCGACACGGTGACTCCTCTTCCAGGGGCGCGCACGGACGAGAACGCACGCGAACGTACACCGTACGTACGGTTTCATGCGCTTCTGGGGGTGTCAACGGCGGCCCCATGTCAGAGCAAAGGCGAAGAACTCCCCGGGTTCACCCCTCTCTCACCGCCGTTCCCACGGCCTCCTCGGCCGGGTCGGGAGCGCGCAGCCCACGCACTCCGGGAGAGAGCAGCGCGGCCAGCGAGGCGAGCAGGACAATGGCGGCACAGCCGAGCAGCGCGCCCCTCGGGCCGATCACGATCGCCGCGGGACCGGCCAGCATCAGGCCGATCGGGCCGAACATCAGGGACCCGAGGGCGTCGTACGAGCTGACCCGGGACAGCGACTCCGCCGGGATCTCACGCTGCATCGTGGTGTTCCACAGCACGCCGAAGACGTCGAAGCAGACCCCCATCACCACGGCCCCGAGGATGATCGTCCACAGCGGAGCCCCGATGCCGAGCAGCAGGTACGGCAACGCGCTCGGCAGGGTCAGGAGCGTGGCGACCAGGATGGGCCTGCGAGGCCGCAGCCGCAGCGTGACGAAGACGCCCGCGATCATGCCGACCGCCTCGCCCGCGAGGACGGCCGACCAGGCGGACGCCCCGCCCAGTTGTTCCTTGGCCACCAGTGGCCCGAGCACGCCGTGCGCGGCCTGGATGGCCAGCACCAGCACGGAGAACTGCGCGACCACCACCCACAGCCACTGCCTGGAGCTGAACTCGCGCCAGCCGCCGCGCAGGTCGGCGAGCACCGAGTGCCGCTCCTCCGCGGAACGCTCCGCGGGGGTGAGACGCAGCGCGGCCACGAGCACGCCCGCGACGGAGAACATGGCGCCGCTCAGGGCCAGTGCCCAGCCGGAGCCGAGCAGGACCACCATCGCCCCGCCCAGGACGAGCCCGGCGACACGCGAGATGTTGGTGCCCAGCCCCAGCAGGGCGTTCGCGGTCTGCAGCCGCTCGGCCGGGACGACGTCGGGAACGATGCCGGTCAGCGCGGGGAAGAGGACCGCCATCGAGACACCGCTGAACGCCGCCGCGGTCGCCAGGGCGGGCAGCGGAGTCCAGCCGGTGAGCAGCATCGCGGCGAGGCAGAAGAACGCCACCGCGTTGAGCGCCTCACCGGCCATCATCACCCGGTGACGTGGCAGCCTGTCCGCGATCACCCCGCCGACGAGCATGAACACCACCATCGGCAGCGACTCCGCGGTGAGGACGACGGAGAGCGTCGTGGCCGTCGCCCCCGGCAGTGCGAGGACGCCGAAGGCGAGGGCCACCGGGGCGAAGGAGGTACCCAGCACCGAGATGGTCCGGGCGACGAGCAGCAGGGCGAAGCTCCGCTCCCGGAGCATGTCGAGATCGCGCCGGTAGGTGTGCACGTGCTGGCTCCCCGAAAACCCCAAAAACCGAAAGAGGACCCATCCTTTCGTTTTTCCGGCGCTGTGTCGCATGAATATTCGGGGCGACGGCCCCCGGTCGCGGGCAGCCGGGCGCGGCGGACCAGCGGGCCGCCGTACCCGCTCAAGCGTGAGGTGGGCAACGGAAAAGAAGCCCCAAGCGGTGAAATATCTGACACTTGATGAACTGATGTGACATCAGGTCATGCCAGAGGTTGCGTCGCGCTCTGTCGGGAGTACGGCGCCGCTCCGCGTTCCCCGGCACCCGGCCGGGGCCTCCACGCCGAAGGAGCCCGATGAGACCCTCGATGAGACCCCCGATGAGACCACTGAGCGCCATGCGCCGGGCGGCGCACGAGGACGCCGCGACGATGGTTGACCGGCTGGGCGAGCTGGTCTCGTGCGAGTCGCCCCCCGGCTCGATTCCCCATCTGAGGGCCTGCGCCGACCTGGTCGCGGGCTGGGGTGAGGCCGTACTCGGCAGACCGGCGCGACGGGTCGTCCGGGACGGGCTCCCCCATCTGCTCTGGTCGGCGCGGGACCAGCGGGTGTTGCTGCTGGGTCACTTCGACACCGTGTGGCCCGCGGGCACGATCCGGCAGTGGCCGTTCGCCGTCACGGGTGAGACGGCGACGGGTCCCGGGGTCTACGACATGAAGGCGGGCATCGTGCAGATGTTCACCGCCCTCGGCCTGGTCGCGGACACCTCACGGGTCGGCGTGCTGCTCACCTGCGACGAGGAGAGCGGCTCCGCCACCTCGCGCACGCTGATCGAGCGCCAGGCCCTGCGCTCGGGGGCGGTGCTGGTCTGCGAGGCGAGCAGTCCGACCGGGGGGCTGAAGGTCGCGCGCAAGGGCGGGTCCGTCTACCGCCTCACGGTCCGCGGCAAGGCCGCGCACGCCGGTGTCGAACCGCAGCGGGGCGTCAACGCCACCGTGGAGATCGCCCACCAGATACTCGCCGTACAGGCGCTCGCGTCCCCGTCCGAGGAGACGAGTGTGACCCCGACGGTGCTCGCGGGCGGCACGACGACGAACACGGTGCCGGAGGCCGCGACCCTCGCCGTCGACGTCCGCGCGTGGACGCGGGACGAACTGGAAAGGGTTGACCTGGGGATCCGCCGGATGGCCACGCGGCTTCCCGAGGCCGTGCTGTCCGTCGGCGGTGGGATCAACCGCTATCCGCTGACACCGGACGTGGCGTTGCCGCTGCTGACGATGGCGCAGGCAGCGGCGAAGGACATCGGCCTGCCGCCACCGCCCGGCGCGCACGCGCCGGGCGCGTCGGACGGCAACTTCACCGGCGCGCTCGGCGTGCCGACCCTGGACGGGCTCGGTGCCGTCGGCGGCGGCGCGCACGCCCGCGGCGAGTACGTCGACGTGCGGGCGATGCCGGACCGGGCCGCGCTGCTGGCCGCGCTCATCGAACAGGTGCTGGCGACACCGACTTGACGGAAGCCCCACGCCGGACGGTGGACCCCCAATACGCTGTGATCAGCCGCGCCTCCCGCGGCCGTTGGGGTTATCGCGAAGGCGAGCGCGACGATGAACAACGACGACGGTTTACCGCTCGACACGCGGGACGGAGTGCGGGGCCGGACGCCTCCGCGGTTCGGGGTCGAGGAGGAGTTCCTGGTCGTGGACCCGGTTACCAGGTCCGCGGTGCCCAGGGCGGAGGCGGTGCTGCGCCGCGCGGGCGAGCGTCTGGGCACCCGGGTGTGCGGGGAGATCACCAAGCTCCAGCTCGAGGCGCGGACCACGCCCTGCCGTACCATCACGGAGCTGTACGGCCAGCTCGCGGAGGGCCGCGCGGTGCTCGACGCGGCGGCCTCCGCGGAAGGACTGCGGATCATGGCCAGCGGCACGCCCGTGCTGGGGAACGTGGTCCCCTCGCCGATGACCGAGGGGCCCCGGCAGGACCTTGGCACGGCGACCTTCAGGGGACTGCACGACGAGCTGAGCATCTGCGCCCTGCACGTGCACGTTGAGCTGCCCGAGCGGGATCGGGCGGTGCTGGTGAGCAACCATCTGCGCCCCCACCTGCCGGTGCTGATCGCGCTCACGGCGAACTCGCCGTACTGGGCCGAACGCGACACCGGATACGCCAGCTGGCGCACCCTCGTATGGAACCGCTGGCCGGTCGCGGGGCCGCCGCCGTACTTCGCCTCGGCCGCCCAGTACGACGAGTTCGTCGCGACCCTCCAGGAGGCCGGCGCCCTGGTCGACGCCGGCACCGTCTTCTGGGACATCCGGCCGTCGGCGCACCAGCCGACGCTGGAGATCAGGGCGGCCGACGTGCCGATGACCGCGGAGGAGTCGGCGATGGTCGCCGCGCTGGTCAGGGCATTGGTGGTGACCTCGCTCAGCGCGGTCGACAGGGGCGACCCCGGGCCCGTCGTCTCGGCCGAGCTGATGCGGATCGCCTACTGGCGGGCCGCCCGCGACGGGCTGGGCGGGCACGGGATCGACGTGCGCACGGGACGACCGGTGCCCGCGGCCGAGCTGACGGTAGGCCTGCTCGAAGCGGCTCGTCCCGCGCTTGAGGAGCACGGCGACCTGGACCTCGTCACCGGCTGGCTGAAGCGTCTGCTTGAGGGCGGTGACGGGGCCACCCGGCAGCGACGTGCCGCCACGGGGGACGGCGGGCTCGCCGACGTCGTGGACCACCTCGTCGCGTGGACGGCACCGCCCGCGACGTACGACCCGCGCCCCATGGAGAGCACGCCGATCTGACCGGTGCCGTTAGGCCAGGTTCTCCTCGAAGAAGGCCAGCAGGGGCACGACGTGCCGGTCGGGGCGACGCCACTCGGCGAGCAGGTCTTCCAGCAGGTGCCGTTCCGCGACGAGTTCGGGGCCGCGGTAGCGCCGGATGACCGGATGGATGAACGCGCTCTCCTGCGCCCGGTCCGGCTGGGGGTGCCGCTCGATGGCGAAGACGTCGCCGTGGTCGTCGCGGCCCCAGCGCAACGTGACCGTGTAGTAGTGCGGTGAGTCCTGGAACCGGGAGACCGCGTAGTCCTCCGGCAGGTCCGTGTAGTGCCGTACCTGCCCGGTCTCCTCGTCGAGGACCAGCACGTCGCAGAGATACTCGAACTGGGTCCACAGCGCGGAGCTCCAGTTCACCCGGTCCAGCACCAGCGACGTCAGCTTCTGTGGCTCGGCGGGGATCATGTCGTGGGTCAGCGGGACCCCGTCGTAGCGCTCGCGCAGCAGGGCGGTCAGCGTGCGCAGGTTGTAGCGGAAGCCGTCGATGAAGGCGGAGGACGCCCTGCGGAAGTCGCGCGCCTGGGCGATGGTGCCCGCGAAGTAGAGGTCGTCCACGTTGGCCGACTGCCAGTCGGGGCGGAGCGCCGGGATCCTGTCGTCGCGTTCCAGCTCGGGACGGCACCCCGGGTCGAAGAGTGTGGTGTCCATCCTGAAGCCGGTGCATCTGATGACCGAGTCGTACTCGAGCACGGCCTGCTCGCCGTCGGCGTGGGTGTAGGTGATGCGGACCTCGAAGCGGTCTCCGACCGGAGAGATCTCGTCGATGGTGCAGTCGAGCACCGAGTGCAGCGTCTTGAACTGGTAGCTGTCCAGGATCGCGCCGTACTGTCCCCGCACGTCGCCGGGATGCTTGGTGTTCCAGGCCAGACGCAGCGGCCTGCGGCTCGCCAGGTGCACCATCGCGGCGTGGCCGAGGATCGCGCTCGCGGTCTCGAACGCCGAGTTTCCCTTGCCGACGACGAGCACCCGCTGCCCGGCGTACGCCTCCGGGTCGACCCGCATCTCCTCGTAGCCGACGGCGTGCTCGATGCCCCGGATCGGAGGAACGTACGGCTCGCCCCAGCCGGTCGCCACGATGACGCAGCGGCAACGCAGCGTGGTTTCCGCGGTGTGCACGAGGAAGCCGTCGCCGGTCCTTTCGATCCGCTCGACCGCGGTGCCGTACCGCACCGCGAGCCCGTGCAGCCGCTGGAAGTCGGCGAGGTAGCGCACGATGTCGTCGGCCTGCGGGAGGTAGTCGCCGCTGTAGTTGGGGAACAGCAGCTCGGGGGAGTCGTTGAGCAACGAGTTCCAGTCCCAGCGCAGCCGGATCTCCGGGTCGGTGCTCACGGTGTGCACCTTGTTGAGGGAGATCAGCCTGCGGTGGCGCGGGTAGTCGCGGAAGAAACGCGCGGGCACGTCCTCGCGCTCCAGCGTCACGTAATCGGCGCCCGCCCGTTTCAGGAAGTAACTCAGCTGCAGTCCGGCGGGCCCCGCACCGACGATGACGTACCGGTGTTCTGTCCCGGCCTCGGACATGATCTCCCCCACACCATGGCAAGCGATCCCTACCGACCATGGGCGACGGCCAACCGGCTGTCAATGACAGGTCGATGGCCGGATCAGGACTTGTCAGACGCCTCGGCTCCTCGCGGGGGTAATGACACCTCAAACCGGGCGTGTTGCGCGTAGCCGGGCCCGGCGGGCACGCCTAGCGTTGTGATCATGGACTGGTCGCTGCTGACCTGTGCCTTCACCGGCCACCGCACCTACGCTCCCGACGAGCCCGCCCTGCGCGACCGGCTGCGCGCGCGTACGGCGGCGGGTGAGGCGTGGCGTTGCCTGCGCTGCGCCGACTTCACGGTCGGCGCGGCGGACGGCGGCGGGCCCGCGGACCAGGCGCCGGACGTGAGCAGGGATCGTCACCTGCGCGACACCGTCGTACTGCGGGTCTTCGCGGTCGAGCGTCTGATCAGGGTGGTGGTGCTGGTCCTGGGGGCCTACGCCGTATGGCGCTTCAGGGGGAGCAGGGGGTCGCTACAGCAGATCTTCGAGAAGGAGCTGCCGATCCTCGGCGAGGCCGGGCTCGACGTCCAGCACTCCAGGATCCTGTCCTGGATCCAGGAGGCGCTGGGCGCGAGCCAGGCGACGCTCGGCTGGATCACCGCCGCGCTGCTCGGCTACGCCGCGATCGAACTGGTCGAGGCGGTGGGGCTGTGGCTGCTCAAACGCTGGGGCGAGTACTTCGCGTTCGTCGCCACCGGGATCTTCCTGCCGCTGGAGATCCACGAGCTGATCCAGCGGGTCACCCTGCTCAGGCTCGGCGCATTCCTGGTCAACCTGGCCCTGCTCGTCTACCTGGCCTGGACGAAACGACTGTTCGGGCTGCGAGGCGGCCGGGCCGCCTATGAGGCGGACCGCAGGAACAGCTCGCTCATCGAGATCGAGCGCGCCGCCATGACCGGCCCGGCGAAGACATGAGCGCCGTCAGATCCCCCTGTCCTCCAGCACCTCGCCGACCGGGCGTCTGACCCCCACGCCCTCGTCCCCGGTGAAGCCGAGGCGCATGATCATCTGAGCGTTCTCCCCGGACAGCAGCTCCTGGCGCATGAACTCCCGCAGGTGGAACATCTCCAGTGCCTGGGTGTGGAAGGCCACGCGGACCCCGTGGGCGCAGGCGTGCAGCAGGACGCGCTGCAGCGCCTGACCGGCCGCGATCCAGTCCTCGCGGGAGTCTGCCTGAGTGGTCAACACCGCGACGAGCCCGGTCGAGGTCGCGGCGAACTGGTCGCTCTCGCCACCCCACGGATGGCCGTGGGCGTAGTCGCGCTGGGCGAAGTGCGGGCGGGTCCTCCTCGGCTCGCGAGGGTAGCTCTCGGCCGGAACCCCGTCGGCACGGGTGCTTCCCGGAGGCCTGCCCCAGCGGATCACCTCCAGGGTGAACAGTCTGTCCTGGGACTGCACCTCCTGGGCGGCGTCGGTGAGCGCGGCCAGCACCCGCACCGCGGCCTCGTCGCGGATCGGCGTCAGCCGTGCCCCCTCCGCGGCGGCCTGGTAGACGAGTTCCTCGACGAGGTGGCCGGGAACCGGCTCGTCGGTGAATCCGGCACGGTGGGTGCGGCGGCGTTCGATCTGGGCGTGCAGCAGCCGGGTGTGCTCGTCGGCTTCGACGGCCCCGCCGAGCCGTACGGTGGCCAGCAGAGCGGGACGGTCGGGGTCGGGCAGCACCCGCACCTGCGCCTCACGGCCGAGCGCGCGCAGCGCAAGCCGTACGTTCATCAGGGCGGCACCGCAGCTGACCAGCTGCTCCCTGCCCATGACGTCGCCGAGCCGCAGCTTCCTGTCACTGTCGGCCCGCAGGGCGATCTCCTCGCCGTCGACGGCGAACGACCAAGGCTGGGTGTTGTGCACCGACGGCGCCCACACCGCGGCCTGGACCGCCGCGTTGATCGTCTCCATGGCATCTTCGACCCGCATGACTACCCCCTCCTCTCCCTCTCCACGACCATCCCTCGGGCGGCCCAGGCGGCGTCAGCGGCGAAGGTCCTTGATGCGCGGGACCTATGTCCGCTCTTCTGCGCTCTCTCCGGGGCCGACGGGTCAGTCCGTGGGAGGGAGCGGTGTTCACGGTGGCCGAAAGACCTGGTTGTCAGGGACTTCCGGCCCTCGTCACCACGCCTTTCCCGTAGTGGAATGCGGACAGTCGCGACACCGTGCCACGCGGTCCCGGGCAGGCCGGCCCGATTCGTCCGGCGCCCTGGTGGAAGCACGACTCGACGGGAGAAGACGTGAACCCCTGGCTCCTCACCCACGACGGTTTCGATCCCGCCCACGAGGGGCTGAGAGAGATGCTGACGACGCTCGGCAACGGCTACTTCGCCACCCGGGGCACCGTGCCCGAGGCACGCGCGGACGGCGTGCACCATCCCGCCACCTACGTCTCCGGCTGCCACGACCTGCCTCCCGCACAGGCCGCGAACCGCCCCGTCGAGGACGAGGACCTCGTCAACGTGCCGAACTGGCTGCCCCTCACCTTCCGCGCCGGAGACGGCGACTGGCTCAGCCCGGACAACGCCGAGATGCTGCGGTGTCACCACACTCTCGACATGCGCCGGGGAATGCTGAGCCGGCTGCTGCGGGTCCGTGACCCCCTCGGCCGGGTCACCCGGGTGGAACAGCGGCGTCTGGTCTCGATGGCCGACCGGCACCTGGCCGCCCTGTCCGTGACGATCGTCCCGGAGAACTGGAGCGGCACGCTGGAGGTCCGCTCGATGCTCGACGGGCGTGTCACCGGTTCCCACCTCGCCCACGACCCGGAACAGGCCGACCGGCACCTCGTCCCGATCTGCGCGCACGCCGCCCACGGGGTGATCGAACTGCTGACGCGCACCGCGACCTCGGGTGTGGAGATCGCGCTTGCCGCCCGCACCACGCTGGCGGGTGGGCTGTGCCGTACAAGCATCGGGGAAGACGCCGGGGGCTGTGCCGAGCAGGGTGCCGAGCAGGGTGCCGAGCGGGGGGTCGAGGAGGGCCGGGTGAGCGACGACCGGGCCGTCGAGGTACGGGAGGGCGAGGAGGTGACCGTGGAGAAGATCGTGGCCCTGTACACCTCGGCGGACCGGGCCGCCGCCGAGAGCGAGGCCAGGGCCAGGTCCGCGGTGGTGCGCGCCGGTTCCTTCGAGGCACTGGCGAAGCGGCACGTCCGAGCCTGGGAACGCCTGTGGCACCGGGAGCACCTGCCCGCGGAGGACCCCAGGGCGCAGCAGGTCCTCAACCTGTACGTGTTCCACCGGTTGCAGGCGGTCTCCCCGTGCGCCGCGGAGACGGCCGTCCCGGTCGACTTCCACGACGGACTCGGCCCCACCCGCACCCCCGAACTCCCCGCCACCTTGGTGAGGGCCGATCGTGCCGGATGAGAGGACCTTCGCCTCTGCCCAGCGACCCGATCACCGGGCGAAGCTGACAGGCATGAACGTCGATTCGGCCGGACTGGACGTGCTCTCCCGCCAGGAGTGCCTGGCCCTGCTCTCCTCGGCCACGATCGGGCGGATCGTCTTCACCGACCACGCCCTTCCCGCGGTGCAGCCCGTCACCTTCTGCCTCGATGGCGAGGACATCGTCATCCGCACCGGCACCGGCTCCAAGCTGGCCGCCGCCACCCGCCACACCGTGGTGGCGTTCGAGATCGACGACTTCGACCTGCCCGCCCGCACCGGCTGGTCGGTCACCGCCGTCGGCCGCGCACACGCCGTATCCGACCCGGGGCAGATCGCCCGGCTGTCACGGCTGCCGCTGACGGCCTGGGCCCCCGGGGAACGCAACCACTTCATCGTGGTACGTGCCGAGCAGGTCTCGGGGCGCCGCATCAGACGCTGACCCGGGCACCCGGGGTCTCAGAGGGGCACGCTCCACTCCAGCCGGGTACCGCCCTGCGGCGGTGAGTCGAGGCTGAAGGAGCCGCCGAGCTGTTCGGCACGCTCGGCGAGGTTGCGCAGCCCGCTGCGCCTGCCGTCCTGGGGCAGTCCCGTGCCGTTGTCGGTCACCACCAGCGTGAGCCGGTCACCGGTCGTCTCGGCGCGTACGTCGGCCTGCGAGGCCTTGGCATGGCGCACGATGTTGGACAGCGCCTCACGCAGTACGGCCAGCAGATGCTCGGCCACCTCCGGTGGCACCTCGTGCTCCAGCCGTCCCTCCATCTGCAGGCCCGGCATGAACCCCAGATGACCGCGTGCCCCCTCGACCAGCCCGACGATCTGCGCCCGCAGCCCGGCCTCCGCGTCGTGCTGGGGGGTCTGCAGGGCGAAGATGGTCGAGCGGATCTGCCTGATGGTCGCGTCGAGCTCGTCGATCGCGTTCTGCAGCCGGGAGGAGGCCTCGGGCCGCTCGACCAGCCGGACAGTGCTCATCAGTGTCATGGCCACGGCGAACAGCCGCTGGATCACCACGTCGTGCAGGTCACGGGCGATCCGGTCACGGTCTTCGAGCAGGCCGAGCCGTTCGGCGTCCATCCTGCTCTCGGCCAGTTCGAGCGCGATCGCGGCCTGCCCGGCGAAAGCGTGCAACGTGTGCAGCTCGGCCTGACTGAACGGGATGCGGCCCGAGCGTTTGCCCAGCGAAAGCACCCCGCGCGCAGCGCCCGCAGGACCGATCGGCACGGCGGCCACCGGACCGAACGACACGTACTCGGCGATCGCGACCGGAGTCGGCAACTCGGCGGGAGTGGTGACCATCAGCGGCCGGCCGCTGCTGAAGGCCTGTCCCTCCAAGGAGTCGCCGATCGCGGCCTCTGCCTGGAGAACCGCGGTCCTCTGCTCGCCCTCCGCCCCGTCGGCGATGATCACTCGTAGGTCCTGTTGCCCGGCGCCGTCGGGCAGCAGGACCGCCACCAGGTCGGCACCGGCCATCTGTCGTGCCCGCCTGGCGATCAAGGTGAGCACCTGACCGGGATCGGCTCCCGACAGCAGGCTGGTGGTCACCTCGGAGGAGGCCTGCAGCCACACCTCCCGCCTGCGGCTGTCCTCGTACAGCCGGGCATTCTCGATGGCCACCCCGGCCGCGGTGGCCAGCGCGACCACGATCGCCTCGTCCTCCTCGTCGAAGGCGCCGCCACCGCGCTTCTCGGTGAGGTAGAGGTTGCCGAAGACCTCCTCCCGGACCCGGATCGGCACGCCGAGGAAGGACCCCATCGGCGGGTGGCCGGGCGGGAAGCCGTAGGACTCGGGGTGGTCGGAGATGTGGGCCAGGCGCAGCGGCCGGGGTTCCTTGATCAGCAGACCGAGCAGACCGAGGCCGTGCGGCCAGTGCTCGATGCGGGCGATCTCCTCCTCGCTCAGCCCGACCGGGATGAACTGAATCAGGGTGTTCTGCTCGCCGATCGCGCCAAGCGCGCCGTAGCTGGCCTCGACCAGGGTGGTCGCGGTCTCCACGATCCGGCGCAGCACCGTCTCCAGGTCCAGGTCGCTGCCGACCGACACGACCGCGTCCAGCAGCGCGTGCACCCGGTCCCGGGTGGCCAGCACCGCCTCCAGTCGCACCTGCAGCTCCGACAACAGCTCATCCAGCCGCAGATGCGGCAGCAGCCCGCCGGGCTCGATCCTCCCCATACAGCGAAGTCTCGCATCCGAAGATCTCGCCTCGTAAGACGGGGAGTGCCTGTCTTCGCCGGACGGCGGCCCACGGGCCGGACATTCATCAGCCAGACACTCGCAGATCAGACGCGAAGTGGCGGGGTTTTGGCCAGGTCGTCCTGCTCGTAGGCGATGTCGACCTCGACCTCGATGACCCCCTCTATCCGGCGTCCCGCCTCGACGAGCCGGGCGATTTGCGAGCGCCTGGCCAGCCTCCCCCTGACGCGGACCACCCCGGCGTCGACCGCGATCAGCAGCAGGTCGTCCTCGGAGACCATCCCGATCGGGCGTCCCTCCTCGTCGATCACCGCGACGGCGCCCACCTTGTAGCGGCGCATCGTCGTCACCAGCTCGGCGAACGTCGCCTCAGGGCGGACCGCGATGGCCACAAGCCCCATGACATCCTTCACCTGCAGCGTCATGGCCCGTCTCCTCTCTTCCCCCCGCCCGCGCCCGTGCCTCCTGCATGCCGGAGGTCACGGAACCCGGACGTCGTTCTCACCCCCGTCTCCATGCTCGGCGGCGGCACGACGCGGCGGCAGGGCGAAAGGTCCCACCGGCGTGGGGCCTTTCTCCCCCTCAGCGGGACGCGGGCTAAACGGGCGGAAGGCCGACCACTCGAGCACGTCGCGCAAGATGAGGACCGCCCGCGACCTGCCGAACGATCTCGGACCGGGTGGGACTCCGGGGTGCCGGGAGGCGAGAGCGCCACGGTTGACCCGGGGAGACCCGCAGACGGCGAGGGCCGCCGCACCGGATCCGGTGCGGCGGCCCTCGCCGTCTGC